>JBKJNL010000882.1:0-4398 GCA_046593615.1 Myxococcota bacterium
CTCGAGGCCACCGGCAACCACGAACGCGACGTCACCTGGCGACCGGCCGAACTCTACCGCTTCGTTCGCCGCTCGGCCGTCTGAGGGCAACGCTTCGACACCTGTGACGTTTTCGTCACTTCAAGGATCACAAAACCATGGAAGGGAGGACCCGATGTCAGCGCCACCGATAGGCACCGCAAAACAGCAGCCACCTCGAGCGCCGCGCACGACGGCGACGACGGCCCGCACCGATCTGCGGATGAGCCCCGCCAACGTGCCCGCCAACGTGCCCCCCACCCCGCCTCTCGTGTCCCGTCACAAGGAGCCCGCCATGGTCGTCGACATCAGCAACTTCCTGTTCCTCCGCCACCTGCGCGCCGAGCCCACCGCCCACGTCTTGTTCTTCAAGGACGGCGCCTTGACGGCGGCGGGCCCCGGTCTCGCGTTCTGGTTCCTGCCGCTGGGCGCGTCGATCAGCGTCGTGCCCCTCGACGACCGCGAGCTGCCCTTCTTGTTCAAGGGGCGCAGCAGCGACTTCCAGGACGTCGCCGTCAACGGCGCCGTCATCTGGCGCGTGAAGACCCCCGAAGACCTGGCCCGCCGCGTCGACTTCTCGGTCGACATCGGCGGCCGTGGCAAGGGCAGCTACAACGCCGAGCCCCTCGATCGCATCGCCGCCATCGTCGGCCAGGCGGCGCAACAGCTGGCCTCGACGTTCCTCAACAAGAGCCCGCTGCGGGCCATCCTCGACGACGGCGTCGAGGTCATCCGCGGCGCCATCCACGACGGCCTCGCCACCGACCCCGGCTTGACGTCGATGGGCATCGAGATCGTGGCCACGCGCATCTCGGCGGTGCTGCCGACGGCGGAGATGGAAAAGGCGCTGCAAATGCCAGCCCGCGAGCACATCCAGCAGCAGGCCGACCAGGCGACGTTTTCGCGCCGCGCCCTGGCCGTCGAAAAGGAGCGCGCCATCCAGGAGAACGAGCTGCACAACCAGATCGAGCTGGCCAAGCGTGAAGAGACCCTCATCGCCCAGCGCGGTCAGAACGAGCGACGTCGCGCCACCGAGACGTCGGAGAGCAAGCGCATCGAGGCCGAGGGCGCCGCGCGCAATGTGAAGCTGAACGCCGAGGCCCAGGCCGAGAGCATCCGCATGCTCGAAGAAGCAAAGGTCACCGCCGAAAAAGAGCGCATGGACATCTACAAAGAGCTGTCGTCGACGACGATGATGGGCCTCGCCGCCCGCGAGCTGGCCGGCAAGCTGCAGACCATCGAGCACCTCACCGTGAGCCCCGACATGCTCGGCTCGCTCCTGCAGCGCGTCCTCGGCGCCCAGGCCGAGAAGCTCGAACGCGACGCCGCATAGGCAGCCCGAAGCAACAGCCGAAGCAGCAGCCGGAGAAGCAGCAGCAGCCGAAGCCGTCTTCTGCGGCTGCTGCTTCTTCGTTTTCGACACTCTCGTCACTTCTACGACTGCGAAAGTGAGCGCGCCATGACCCCGGTCAGAACCCGAACGATCCCGCCCCGCGCCGTCGTCGTCACCCGCCCCACCGACCTGGAGATGCTGCTGCTGCGGCACGGCACGCTGGCCCAGGCTCGCTTCTTTCTCGAGAGCCGCGGCCAGGCCGTGCAGCCAGTGCTGGATCGGGCCCGCGTGCAAGACGAAGCCGTCCACGCCGTCTCCGCCGCCATCCCGTCGAGCTGGCGCCGGGCCCGCATCCAACGCAGCGATCTCGATCGCTTCTTGTTCGAGAAGGACGACGTCGTCATCGCCGTCGGCCAAGACGGCCTGGTCGCCAACGTCGCCAAGTACCTGCACGGCCAGCCCGTCATCGGCGTGAACCCCAGCAAGCAGCTGTTCGACGGCGTGCTCGTGCGCCACGCGCCGTCGCACATCGTGAAGCTGCTCGACGACGCTGCCCGCGGCGCGGCCTGTGAAGAGCGCACCATGGTTCAGGCGACGACGTCGGATGGGCAGACGCTGGTGGCGTTGAACGAGGTCTACGTCGGGCATCGCACGCACCAGTCGTCGCGCTATCGCATCGGCTTTTCGGGCCAGGACGAGCGCCACTCGTCGTCGGGGCTCATCGTCTGCACGGGCACCGGCTCGACGGGCTGGGCCAGGAGCGTGTCGATGCGCCGCGAGAACTGCGCGCCATTGCCTGAGCCGCTGTCGAAAGACCTGACGTTTCTCGTGCGCGAGGCCTGGCCCTCGGTCGTCACCGGCACCGCCATCGTCGACGGTCGCTTCTCGCCCGGCACCGCCCTCACCATCACCTCGGAGATGAACGTCGACGGCATCGTCTTTGGCGACGGCATTGAACAAGACGCGCTCGAGCTTCCCTTCGGCCAGGTGCTCACGGTGCAGGCCTCGCCCATCGCCTTGCACCTCGTCCCGTGATCAGGAGCGGCGCCGCTCGACGTCGGTTAGCCTTCGCCGATGCGCGTCGGCACACTGCTCGTTGTTGTTTCGTTGGCCGCGGCGATCGGCTGTGTGAACGGCGGCTGCGACCCCTACCGCGACCGCGGCCCTCCGCCTCCTCCGCCGCCGCCCTGCTCCGTCGAGCGCGAGCAGGCGCTGCAGATCATCCTCCCCGGCTGCATCTCGTTCGTCTTTGACGAGGCCACCGGCGGTCCGCTGACCTGCACGCCCGGCATCGCTGCCGAGTGCGCCGTCGTCGACGTCGACTGCGTCACCGCCGCGATTCCGCTGCCGGTCGGCACCGACACCACGCTGGCCATCGGTCTGCATGACGGTTGCTTCTCCGGCGTCCCGGTCTCGTTCAGCGTGGCGCTGCGCGCCGACGCCAATCCCGCCTTTGTCGTCTTGCCGACGGGCCCCACCTTTACCGAAGACGGCTTCTTGTTCCTCGGCGTCACACCCGAAGAGGTCGGAGAAATTGCCGTGGTCGTCGACGTCACCACCGACGCCCGCAACGTCGAAGACGACGGCCAGGGGGTCGGCGGCACCACCTCGTTCCGCCTCGTCGTCGACGGCATCGCACCATGACTCGATCCGCCGCCGTCTTGGCGGCCCTGCTCTGGTCGGTCGGTTGCGCGCCGCGCCAAGACCCACCGCTCAACCGCTCGTGCGCCGTGAGCGCCGCAGGTGCGTCGCAGATCGAGCAGCTTGAAACCGTCGCGCCCGCCGCCGAAGCCGTGGTCCGCTACTTCCTCGACGTCGACGCCGGCGGACCGCTCGCCTGTCGACCCGGCAACGGCTTCTGCGATCCGTGCACGGGCGCGGTGGTCGAGCTGCCCATCGGAGAGGTCACGACGGTGGTCGTCGAGGTTCAGCCCGAGCAGCAAGAGGCGGTCGTCATCACCGGCGTTGAGCTCAGCGCCGACAGCGACGACTTCATCTCGATTCTCTCGCCGCTGCCCGAGATCACCGACGTCAACCAGGCTGCGCCGATCTTCGTCGGCATCGCGCCGTCGTCGACCGCGGAGATCACGGGCACCGTGCTCGTCAGCGTCGACGCCGCGAACCAGGACGCCGCGACCCCGTTTCCGATCACGTTGCGAGCGCGCGGCGTCGAGCCTCGATAGGTCTTGGACAATGAATCAGCGGAGCGTGACCGTGACGTCGTTGCGCACCGTCCCGTTGGCGGCGCTGAAGTAGAAGCGCTCGATGACGACGCCGTCTTTGCGGATGGCCTTGATGCGGCCCTTGCCGAGCATGTCGCCGACGCGCAGCACCACCGAGCGGCCCGACTTTGTCTCGACCATCGCCCGCGGCGCGGCCACGCCCGAGACGATGCCGCGCAAGGCGACGTCGTCGAGGTTGACGCAGGCGACCGGGCTCTCCTTGCAGCGGTGCTCGCCGCCGATGACCACGTCTTCTTCGACGGCGTTAAAGGCCGCGAACGGATCGCGCGGCGGCTCGGCGGCGACGGCACCGGTGGCGGCGAAGAAGCAGCTGGCGGCGAGGGCGACGGCAAAGGTGGCGACGGCTTTCATGCTGGTGCTCCCGGGGTGGAATCTGAGCATGCACCGGGAGCAACATTACGGTCCACAGAGGGTCAACTGTGCGACCTAACCAGTTGTAATCGCGCAGATCCGCCGAGACAGGTGATTTGTCGTTCGGGGCGGCTTGGCACCGGGCGATACCGGCCCGCCGATCGCTCTGGTAGCGCCGGGCATGACCGTGATGCTCGACGGAAAATCGCTCTCGCTCGACGACGTCTTTGCCGTCTCCGCCGGCTTCGTCGAGGTCAAGGTCGTGCCGGCGGTGCGCGAGCGCCTGCAAAAGGCCCGCGTGCTCGTCGACGAGATGGCCCAGGGCGACGAGCCCCACTACGGCATCAACACCGGCTTCGGCGCCCTCGCCGAAAAGAAGATCCCCAAGGACAAGGTTCGGCTGCTGCAGAAGAACCTCATCGAGTCCCACGCCGTCGGCGTCGGCGAACCGAT
>JBKJNL010000952.1:0-4266 GCA_046593615.1 Myxococcota bacterium
GTGGGCGCCGCCGCCGGCTGGTGGCTGTGGAGACTGCGGGCCAGCGCGCCAGGTCGACCGCGACGAACCGAGGTACCGGTCGCCATGATGGCGCGGTCGTCGTCGCTGACGCTGCCGGTGACGGCGACACTCGACCAGCTGCAGGTCCAGCTCGAGCGGCAAGTGCCGTTGACGCTGCGTGAGCTCGATGAAGACCGCGACGCGTGCGTGCCAGCAACGTTCGCCCGGGTCGGCTCGGCGCGGCGGCAGGTGACACCGGCCGTTGGCTGTCACCTCGCGGGCAAGATCACGCGCGGGCCGCTGGTCGTCGACGGCGCGGGCAACGTCTTTCGAGTCACGATCCCGGTGCGCATCCAGGTCACGGCGCGCGGTCTCGGCTCCCTCGGCCGACACGTGCAAGAGACCGCTCGCGGCGAGCTGCGCGTCGTCGCCTCGGCCGTCGTTGGCGTCGGCCCGGACTGGACGCCGTCGTTGAAGGTCTCCACCGAGCACGACTGGGAGAAGCCGATCGGCGTCGACATCCTCGGCACCCGCATCACCTTTGCGTCGCTCGCCGACCCGACCATCGAAAAGACCCTGCGGGCTCTTGAGCAAGACCTGCCGCGCCAGCTGAAGGCCCTGCGTCTGCGCGAGCAGGCCGCCGACGCCTGGCGGCGCGCCCACGTCGTCGTCGCCGTCGGCAGCGCGCCGGACGCGTGGCTGCGCTTCACGCCGCAACAGGTCGCCCTGCAGCAGCTCTCGATCCGCGACCGCCTGCTCGGCACCACCATCAACGTCGTCGGCGTCGCCGAGACCTTTGTCGGCGCCGAGCCGCCCCCGGTGACGCCGACGGCGCTGCCGCCGCTGGGGCGTGCCCCGTCTGGATCCCCGGCGGGAGATGGGGCCGGCCCCGCCACCGGCGCGTTCAACTTTTCGCTGCCGGTGTCGGTCGACTACGCGGTGCTGGAAGCCGCCGCCGAGCAGAAGCTCAAGCGCGGCGCGCGGCAGACCTTTGAGGTGCCCGGCACGGGGCCGGTGGCTTTGACCGTCACCGATGTCACGCTGTTCCAGACCGACCGCGCCGGCCTCGCCATCGGCGTCTCCGTCGACGCCCGCGGCGCCGGTGGCGTGCTCGACACCAAAGGCACCGTCTGGTTCGTGGCCCGTCTGCAGGTCGACAACGCCGACAAGCGCCTCGTCATCTCGAGCCTCACGGTGGCCAGCGAGACCAACAACGCGCCGATCGATTTGCTGGTGGCGCTGTCAAAGACGCCGTCGTTGAACGCCGCCCTGCGCGAGGCGATGGCCTGGAGCTTCGCCCGCGACCTCGACGCCGCCGTCGCAAACGCCAACGCCGCCATCGCCCGGCGCCCGTTGCCGGGTGACCTGTGGCTGCAGGGAAAAATCGACCGGGTCACCGCCAGCGACGTGCAGGCCGGCCCCGGCGGCCTGGTGACGACCGTGCTCGCCGACGGTCACGCCGGTCTCACGCTGGGCCTCACGCCGGGCCCCACGCGCTGACACGCGGAAAAAAAAACAGGAGAGGCCGAGGCCTCTCCCGTTTTGTCGTCGTCAAAGACGGTCAGCTCAGTTGGTGGACTGGTTTGGGTAGACCGGGTCGGTGGCGCCGTTGACGCCGTTGCAGATCTCGACCTCGACGGGGAGGTCGGCGGTGCACTCGGGGTTGGCGTCGGCCAGGTCGCAGAACAACCCGGCGTCGCACTCGGCGTCGAAGTCGCACGCGTCGCCGTCTTGCTTGAGCGCCTCGCACTCGAAGTCGCCGTTGCAGAACAAGCCCACGTCGCAGTCGCTGTCGGCGTTGCAGGCGTCGCCCTCTTGCTTGACGAGCTCGCAGGTCTGCTGGCCGTCATCAAAGAAGCAGATGGTGCCCGGCTCGCAGGTGGCGGGCAGGAAGGGGTGGTCTTCGTCGAGCTCGCAGCTGTCGCCCTCTTCGATCGGCTTGATGCAGACCTTGGGCTGGGTGATGACCTGGCGAACGGGGTCCTCGGGCTCGTCGTCGGGGTTGAACGCTTCGAGGACCGCCGGGTCGAGGCAGTCGCTGCCCGGGATGGCGCACTCGTAGGCAAAGAAGCACTCGCGGCCGTCGACGACGAGGCCGGTGCCGGGCGGCAGCTCCTGGCATTCGTCGGGGGTGACGCGGGGGCCGCCGTCGCCGAGCACGAAGTCGGCGTTGCAGCTGTCGAGGGCGTCGATGGCCGGCTGCTGGCAGAGCTGAAAGGCGGCCACGTCGAACTTGAAGCGGCCGGCGGACTCGGCCTGCTGCACGCCGAGCACGAAGTCGTTGGCTTCGGTGCCTTCTTCGAGGCGCTCTTGCACGCAGGCGCCCTCGTCCTTGAAGCGAGCGAGGTCGCCGAAGCGGCCGGCGGCGGCGGCGTTGGCGTGCTCGCCGGCGGTGCAGCAGGAGAACCAGAAGTGGCACTCGGCGCGGATCTGCGTCTCGACGAACTGGTCGACGTTGTAGGGGCAGAACAAATAGCAGCCCGGCAGGGTCGCGAGGGCGACGCCGAGCGGCAAGAAGCGGCGGACGGTCTGCAAGGTGTTCATGGCGCTCAGCGAATTCTTCATGGTGGCCTCCGGGCAACGAGCGCGATCTGACACGGGGTCCCCCCGCCAACAACGACACATGTCGGGCGCTTGACCGCGGTCACCGTTCAGCCGACTTTTTTTGCCGTCGACCGCGTCGACCGCGCTCACTACTTTCTGTGGGTGTCGCGCCGACCGTCGCCTGCTCCCCTCTTCGTCGTCGTCGTCGGCACCGTCTGCGGCAGCGTCTGCGGCAGCGTCGGCGAACGGCAGGCCTGGTGACGGCGCCGCCGCTGTTGCGGCCCGCCGAGGTGGCCGTGCCGACGGCCGCGCGGGCCATGTTGGCCACCGCCAGCGCCGAGATTCGGGCCCCGGTGCACACCGTGCTCGGCATGAGCGAGCTGTTGGCGCAAACGACGTTGACGCCGTCGCAGCGGCAGTACGTCGACGCCTTGCGCCGCTCGGCCTCGAGCCTGGCCGTCTTGCTCGACGACATTCTCGACCTGTCGAAGCTGCAGCAGCGCGGGCCGGCGCAGCGGCAGGAGCGCTTCTGGCTCCCCGACCTCATCACCCGCGTGGCCGAGGTGGCCGCGGTCCAGGTCCAGGTCGACGACGGTGACGACGACGGCGACACAGACGACGCCACAGACGACGCCAACGACGGCGCCAACGACGACGCCAACGACGGCGACAACGCGCCGCCCGCGCTGACCGTGTCGATGTCACCGCGGACCCCGCGCTCGCTGGTCGGCGACCCCGTGCGCCTGCAGCAGGTGCTCGTGAACCTCGTCGTCAACGCCGTGAAGTATGCGGCGACGGCGCCGGTGTCGCTCACCATCGACGGCCAGACCGACGGCCCTGACGCCCACCTGGTCTTCTCGGTGCGCGACGGGGGCCGCGGCATCCCGGCGGAGCGTCTGGAGACCATCTTCGAGGCCTGGCAGCGCCTGCCGGAGCACAGCCACATCCCGGGCAGCGGCCTCGGTCTCACCGTCGCCCGCCGCCTGGTCGACGCCATGGGCGGCGTCATCGAGGTCGAGAGCCGCACCGCGCGCACGCCGGCCAGCGAGCCCGGCGCTCCGGGTCTGGCGCTCGACGTCGCCGGCACCGGCTCGCTGTTTCGCGTGCGCGTGACGTTGTCGATGGCCCGGCCGTCGACGCAGGCGACGACGATGAGCGTCGCCGTGCGGTCGCTGCGCTTCCTGGTGATCGGCGACGCGGGCCTCGCCGAGAGCGTGCGTGCGGCGCTCGCGGCGTGGGCGCCAAAGATCGAGCACTGCGGCGACGAAGGCGAGGGCGAGCGTCTGTTCCACCTTGCGCTCGGGCGCGGCGAGCCCTTCCACGTCGTCGTCCTTGACGCCGCGCTGCCCTATGCCGGCGCCGTCGCCTTTGGCTCCATCTTGCGGGGGCAGGCGACGGTGCTCGTGGTGTTGCCCATCCGTTCGCTCGCCGACGTCGGCAACCTCGTCGAGGAGATCGGCGCCACGCCGGTGCTGCTGCCCATGACGACGGCCAGCTTGTACGCGGCCCTCGAGCGCTCGCTCGATCCGGTGGCCGGCCGGCCAGCACTCCTGCCCGATGAGTTGCCCGACCTGGGCGGCCGCGTGGTGCACGTCGCCGACGATGACGACGACGCCTGCACGCTGCTGCGCTCGTTCCTCGACGGCACCGGCGTCGAGGTGCACGCGCACCGCACCACCACCGCCTTGCTGCAGGCGGTGCTGGCCCGCCCCCAGCGCGTGG
>JBKJNL010000958.1:0-4819 GCA_046593615.1 Myxococcota bacterium
CCGCGCAACGACGACAAAGGCCCCCATCAATCCGGCGCGCGAGCGGACCGCCGGCGAGCGCAACCGTCGCCACCGCGAGCACCTCTGCCGGGGTCGTCGGCGCCTTTGGACACGCCCTCGGTCCTCTTCGAACGTGGCAACGGAGAGCGGCGACGACCCGCCAGACGCCCAGTAACCGATGGGGTCACAAATCGGCTGAAACGGTCACTGAACAAAGACGCCGGCTGCGTCGGACCTGGAGCGACGCAGGGCCCCGCGCTTGCACGGCGGCTGGTGCCTGGAACGCGGGTCCCGCAGGCAGTCCTTGTCTCTCTGGAGGTCATTCGTGAACAAGCTCGTCGCTCCCCTGGTCGCCGCCGGTCTCTCCCTGGTGTTCGTCGCCTGCGGCGGCGGCGGCGGCGGCCTGCCCGAGGACGTCGAGGTTCCCGCAAGCTGCGTTGATCCGATGCCCGGCGCGTGGTCGGCGTCGGGCGGCTGCTTCGGCATGGAGATGTCGACGCAGGCCGCGGTCGTCTCCGGCTGCGGCGTCGAGTTCTCCAACTGGAGCATGCCGATGTCGACCCCCGCCGCGGCCATCGTCGACGGCAGCGACGTCACGTTCTTTGGCGACGGCTGGGAGGACTGCAGCGGCACCCTCTCCGAAGACGGCATGGAGATCGAGGGCACCTGCGACGACGGCTGCGACCTGTCGATGCGGATGACCGGCTGATGCCCATCAACCCCACTGCTGGAGCGCGCTGGTTGCTCGGGGCGTCGCTGGCCGGGGCTCTCTGGACTTCTGCGCCAGGTCTGGCGCACGCGCCCGACGCCAAGGTGTTCGAGTCGAAGCCCAACATGGGCGCAAGGGCGCCAGCGCCGACGAGCAATGCCGGCGTGCTCGAGCTCGAGCAGCGGTACCGCGAGGCGCTGGAAAAGAGCGACCTCGCCGCCTTTGGGGCGCTGCACCACAAGGACGTCGTCATCTTCGAGTCCGGCCACAAGAACGTCGGCTGGCAGGACTACGCGACGAACCACCTGCAGCCCGAGATCGACGAGACGAAGAGCTTCCGCTTCACGAAGTGGGAGTCGGCGGCCCGCGTCTACGGCGACACCGCCGTCGTCATCGCCGACATCGGCTACGCCATCGAGCTCAAAGACGGCGCAAAGCACGAAGCCGTCGGCGTCGTCACCCTGGTGTTGCGACCGCGGGTCACCGGCACCGGCACCGGCGCCGTCAAGGGCTGGGAGGTCGTGCACACCCACTGGTCGACCGCGAGAAAGAAGGGCTGAGCATGAGAGCAATCCTCACCGTTGCCGTCGTCGCCAGCGGCGGCTTCCTCGCCGCTTCGACGCTCGCTGGATGCGACGGCGGACCCGGCGACGGGCCCCTGACCTGCGAGGTCGAAGACGACTGCGCCGCGCTCGGCGCCGGGCACATGTGCATGGGTGGCGGCTGCATGGTGATGGAGACCGCAGCCCCCGCGGTCGTCGTGCCCGCCGCCACCGCCGCCGACCTCGAGCTCGAGCCGCTCGTCGACCAGAACCCCGACCCGACCATCTTCGAGGCCGACCTCGTCGCCGCCATCGACAACGTCGAGCTGGTGCCGGGTGCTGTGACCGAGGCCTGGGTCTACAAGCCCACCGCCGACGCGCCCGCCTCGGTGCCGGGGCCGCTCATCGACGTCGAAGAAGGCACGCGGGTCATCATCCACTTCACGAACCTGCTCGATGAGCCGACGACGATCCACTGGCACGGGCTGGTGCTGCCCGCCGTGATGGACGGCGCCCCCGACGACGGACCCGAAGACGGACCCGGCGCAGGCATCGCCCCCGGCGCCTCCTTCGACTTCGACTTCGTCGCCGGCGACGCCGCCCTCTACTGGTTCCACCCGCACCTGCGCGGCGACGTCCAGGTCGAGCGTGGCCTGTACGGCGCCTTTCGGGTGCGCGAGCGCGAGCCGATCACGGTCGATCGCGAGCGCATCTTCGTGCTCGATGACGTGGTGCTCGACGCCGAGGGCGCCATCGCTCCACCCGCCGAGGGGCCGGCGATGTCGGCCGACGGCACGCGCATGACCTTCGAGGGGATGATGGGCCGCCAGGGCAACCGCCTGCTGGTCAACGGCGCATCGAACCCCATCGTCGACGTCGTCGCCGGCTCCGTCGAGCGCTGGCGCATCGTCAACGTCGCCAACAGCCGCTTCTTTCGGCTCGTCCTGCCCGGTCACACCTTTGTCGTCATCGGCACCGACGGCGGCCTGGTGCCCGTGCCTCGCACCGTGGATGAGTTGCTGCTCTCGCCCGGCGAGCGCGTCGATGTGCTCGTGCAGATGGCGGGGGCTCCCGGCGCGCGCACCGCGCTGCTGACGCGCCACCATGTGCGCGGCCACGACATGGACGACCCCGGCGACCTGACGCTGGCCACGGTCGTCGTCGGCGACGCCACCGCGCTGGCCACGCCGATGCCGGCCACGAGCCGCGACATCCCGCGCCTGGTTGCCGGCGCGACGACGCAGACGGTCAAGATGGGTGAAGAGGTCTTGCGTGGTGCGCGCGTGGGCTTCTCGCTCAACGGCGAAATGTGGCCGAACGTGACGCCGCTGGCGGCGCGGCTCGGCGATGAAGAGACGTGGTCCATCGTCAACGAGACCGACATGGATCACCCGTTTCACCTGCACGGGTTTCCGTTTCAGGTCGTCGACCGTCGCCCGCTCGACGGCGGCGTCACCGAGGCCGAGAGCTTCCTCGCCTGGAAGGACACGGTCATCGTCGGACCCCGGCAGGCGCTGCGCTTCGTGGTCCGCTACGACGGGTTCCCCGGAGCCTGGATGTTTCACTGCCACATCCTCGAGCACGCCGAGCGCGGGATGATGTCGATGGTGATGGTCGAAGAGTAGGAGCGACGCGCTCGGCAGGGGCGAGCGACGTGTGACCCCTGAAATCACAGGTCGGGCGATCGACTGATGTGAAAAATGCACGGTCTGGCGATCAGCCGGCTGACGCCCTCGGAGGGAAGCGACGAGGATCCGCGGCCTGAAGCGACTGACAGGTGCGCCGCGCGGGTGTGCGTCGCGGTGGCATGCCGCGTGGAGAGCGCGGCGCACCTGTTCGGGAGCTCCATGACCCAGCCGCGTTCGCTCGTTGCCCTCGCCCTCGCCCTCACCGCCGCGGCTGCGCCCGCGGCCGCGTTCTCACCGAGCGAGGCGGCGGCGGCCGCGGCCGAGCTCGGGCGGCCGCTGCCGAGCTACGTGCGGGTCCCGACGCGGGCCCAGCCCACGGGCCGCCCGGGGATGCTGTTCGCGGCCGGTGGCGCCGCGTTGCCCATCTACCTGAACCGTCACGGCGGCAGCTACCGGTGCGGCGACGACGACAGCGCTCGCAATCTCTCGTCGGTGGTGTGCCCGGGCAGCAGTGACATCGGCGCGTTCTCGGGCAGCGACGCCCAATGGGTGCAGGTGCGCGACTGCGTGGGCGCGCTCTTCAGCCCGTTCAACGTCGTGGTCACCGACGTCGAGCCCACCAGCGGCGCCTACGTCGAGTCGCTCGTCGGCGGCTCTCCGGAGCAGGCCGGCATGCCCGATGGCGTCGGCGGCGTCGCACCGTTTTCGTGCGGTCTCATCGACAACGCCGTCGTCTACACCTTTGCCGACGTCTACGGCGGCGACGTGCAGGGCATCTGCGAGACCGTTGCCCAGGAGGTCGCCCATGCCTTTGGGCTCGACCACGTCTTTCTCTGCGAAGACCCGATGACCTACCTGAGCGGCTGCGGCGAGAAGAGCTTCGTCGACGCCTATGCCCAGTGCGGCGAGTTCGAAACGCGCGAGTGCGAATGCGGTGAGGCGAGCCAGAACAGCGTGCAGCAGATGCTGCAGACGCTCGGCGCTTCCGACGGCTCGATCCCGCCGCCGCCGCCGACCGATCGCGAAGCGCCGACGGTGTCGATCACCAGCCCCGACGACGACGACATCCTGCCTGCCAACTCAACGATGACCGTGGTGGCCGTCGCCGCCGACGACATCGGGCTGCCGACGGTCGAGCTGCAATGGGACTTCACCGGTGACGCCATGTACTGCCCGGCCAGCTTCGAGCAGACCGGCAGCTACGCGTGCAGCAAGAGCGGCGACACGTACAGCTGGAGCATCCAGGTCGGCGCCGGCTCGCGCACCTTTCGTGTTCGCGTGCGCGACGTCGTTGGCAACGAGGCCACCACCACCACCCGCGCCGTGTGGCTCTCCGAAGACGGCGGCGGTCCGCCCGACGACGACGGCGCCCCCAACGTCGTCATCGCGACGCCTGCTGACGGCGCGCAGCTGCCCGCCAACGAAGTGATGGAGGTGGTCGCGACCGTCGCCGACGACTCCGGCGTCGCGCGCGCCGAGCTGGTGTGGAGCCAGAACGATCAGGTCTTTCCGTGCCCCGTCGAGATCCAGGGCGTCACCTGCGCCGTCGACGGCGACACCTACACCTGGCGGCTCCAGGTCGGTGAGGGCGCGCGCTCGTTCAGCGTCCGGGCCACCGACGTGGTGGGCAACGTGATCGAGACCGAAGGGCGCACCGTCTCACTCGTGCCGGGCGCCCGCGTGATCGACGACGAAGACGACGACACGTTCGACGTGGCGAGCCCCCTCGCTTGTGGCGAATCGCGGTCGCTCGAGGCTTCGGACGCCGACTGGTTCAGCGTGGCGGCGCCGGCCGGGGTCAAGGTCACCGTGACCGTCACCGGCAATGCTGCCGGCCGCGTGGGCCTGGTGGCAACGCACGGACCGCTGCTGCGCGACGTGCTCGGCAACGGCAGCGATGACGTCGCGTTCACCGGCGACGGCGAGCCCATCGCCGTCGG
>JBKJNL010000093.1:0-10062 GCA_046593615.1 Myxococcota bacterium
CTCGCCATGCACAAGATGGTGGTGAACCAGGTGCTCTTGACGATGGGCCTTGAGCAGACCCAGAGCCTGGCCACGCTCTTCGACGGCATCACCCGCCACAACCCCGAGGGCCTGTGGTTTCGCCGCTACGCCCAGGTCGAGGGCTGGAAGGCCGCCGTCCAGTGGCGCGACAGCGGCGCGCCCATCCCCGAAGGCGACGAAGCCCGCGCGCTGGTGCAGGCCCTGACCGAGCAGCGAGCAAAGAAGCCGACAAAGAAGCCGACGACGAAGCCGACGAAGAAGCCGACGAAGAAGCCGACGCAGAAGCCGACGAAGAAGTGACCGTCGGCCGGACCTGCTCCCGCGCAGTCCAGGGAGGGGCCCGCGCCGTCAGTCGCGCAGCAGGCGTGACCAGAGCGGATGGCTCACGCGCAGGGCGAGAAAGACCAGCGCCGGGCCGAGCTTCTTTTTGCTGCGCAGAAAGCGGAACTGGCCGCTGAGGAAGGGCGGGCTCAAAAAGGCGTTGGCGACGTCGACGGATTCGCGGGCGTTGACGGCCTTGAGCTCGTCGCGCGTGGCGCCCGCGCGAAAGGTGCGCCGTCGACCGTCGCGCACCCATTGTTCAGCGAGGCGCTGGGCCGAACCCGCCAGCTCGGCGTCGGGCACCACCTCGGTGATGAGGCCGGCGTCGACGGCTTCGCGACCGGTGGGCTGCCACCCCTCGGGCCCGAGCATGCGCTGCGCGTTTTGCGCGCCGAGCAGGCGCGCGAAGTGGACGCTCGAGCAGCCCTCGGGTGGAACACCGAGGCGGTGAAACGGCGTCGAGAACGTCGCCGACTCGGCGGCGATGACGGCGTCACAGAGGGTTGCCGACGTCACGGTGGCGCCGATGGCGGGGCCGTTGACGGCGACCAGCACGGGCTTCGGAAAGTCGAGGAACAGATCGAAGAGCGCCTGGTTGTGGGTGATGATCTGGGCACGCAAGACCCGCGGGTGGGCCAGCTTCATCGTGCCGCCGAGGTTGACGCCGGCGCTGTAGTAGCGGCCGGTGCCCGTCAGGATGACTGCCCTGGTGTCGTCGTCGCCGGCGGCCTTTTGCATCGCGGCTTGCAGCGCCCGCATCATGCCGTCGGTCCAGCCGTTGAGGCGACGCGGATCGTTCATGGTCAGCGTCGTGACCTGGTTGCGCGTCGACACCAGGAGCAGCTCGTTTGCGGTCATGTGTTTCCGCTAGCTGTGCCGGAGCACCAGAGCAACGAGAGGCACGGTGTCGCCGGTGTGCTGGTGTCGATGCCGGCCTGCGCCGCCGAGCTCGGCAGATCGCCCGCCCGAGTTGATACTCCCGTCGCCTGATGGCCCACCTCCACACCCTGATGGCGCGCGTGCTCTGCCTCCTGATGGTGGGGGCCGCGCTGGGGACCGGCTGCGCGACCGTCGAGGGCCGCGAGCAGATCGTGTCACTCGACTCCGCGCCGCGCGGCGCGGTGATCACGCGCCGCGGTGATGGCGTCGTCGTCGGCGTCACCCCCGTGCTCATCGCCCAGCCCCGCGCCGAGCAGCAGAGCTACGGTCTGCGCTTCGCCGACGGCACCACGGCCGCGGTCGACGCCGCGTGCGTGCCGCGCGGCGGGTTCGTCGCCGCCGACGCCATCGCTGCTCTGCCGCTGCTCGTGCTGCCCGTCATCGGCGGCGCCGCGTTCGTCGCCGTCGCCGGCCTCGGCGCTGGCGTCGACACCATCGACGGCGCCGTCTTTGCGTGCCCGACCGTGATGGCCGCGCCGCCCGGGCCCGTGCCGTCGCCACCGGCCGCCCCCGACGACGTCGTCGCTGAGGCCGCCCTCGCGTCGCTGCCGGTGTTCGTGGCCGAAGGATGTCCGCGCTTTCTCATCGCGCCCCCGGCGGCCGGCAGCGACGTCGCCTCGCGGGCCCTGCTCGCGTCCGCGGGCGCCTCGCTGCAGGCGCTGGTGCCGTGCGCGACCGTGGTCGACGCCGTCGACGCCGTCGACGTCTTTGCCCGCCGCAACGTCTCCTTTGAGCGGCCGCTGCTGCGCGAACGCTTCACGCGCGACGCCGTCTACGACGTCGCGCACGCCACGCAGGCCACCCACCTCGTCGTCATCGAGCCCGCAGAGGGTGCGCTGACCGCCGGCTTGCGGGTCGTCGATGTGCACACGCTGCAGGCGTCGTCGGCGCCGCCGCTGGCGCTGGCACCGCCGCCGCCCGAGCCCGACTTCGACCTCGGCCGCAGCACCTGGTCGCTTCTGGCCAACGCGCTGCCCGACACCTTTGTCTGGAACATCGCGGCAAAGGCGTTTCTGTTCGAGTCGACCCGCGGCGAAGACGTCGTCGTCAACGAATTCGTCTATCCACTGTTGGCCACCTCGATCAACTTCCAGTTGTATCATTTAGATCATCCAGAAGTGCACAATCCCTATGACGTCCAGCTGAGCATCGCGCCCGACTTCCTGTTTCTGCTGAATGGCTCGCGCCTGGTTCTGCAAGACCCAGACGGCGCGCGCCGCACCGTGACGCTCACGGTCATCCAGGCTGTCGCACCGGTGGTGCCGCGGGCCACGTTCTTCACGCCCGCCGGCGTGACCTCGGTGTGGGTCGGCGTCGGGCCCGGGCTCGTCGTCGACTGGGACGAACCGGCCTATGACTTCGCCGCGCGCGTCGGCCTGTTCGGGCACGGTGGCGTCAGCCACAGCATCTTTTTGACGAGGACGTTCTTCATCGGTGTCGCCGGCCACGCCAACCGCAGCGCCTGGTCCCACGTCGACAGAAATGGCGTGAAGCTCGACTGGTTCTTCCAGTCGAGCGTCAACCTCGGCTTCTCGTTTCCCGACGTTGGCGACGACGTCCGCGGCTGGCTGTAGGCGCACCTGTCCTGACAAGCGGTGTTCATCTCGGGCACCTCGGGCGCGCTCCGTCGTCGATGTGCTGCACAAGCAAGACATGCGACCGATTCGCGCGCTGCTCGCCGTAGAAGTGGGCGATCCGCGCGCAGCAGGTCATCACGCCACGAGGGCGGCGATGCCGGCGGCGTCGGCGGCGACGAAGCGGTTCTGCTGCTCGGCCAGGGCCAAAGCGACCGCTTGCCAGGATTTTCCGCGCGACAAGGCTGCGGCCGCGACCTCGGCGGCGGTGACGACGGCGGCGAAGCCAGCGGCGCTTTTCTGCGTCGACTGCCACAGCTCGAGCCGCAACGCGCACAACGCCGGCGCCAGCGGCGTCGGCAGGGCGGCGGCGGCGATGACGTCGTCGAGGGTGCCGTGGGGCAGGGCCAGGGCCGCGCAAAAGGCGAGGGCGACAGCCTCTTTGGTTCCGCTGCCGCCGCGCAGCGCGGACACGAGCACGAGGGTGGCCACGGCGGCGCCGCGGTCGTCGTCGTCGAGGGCGCACAGCGCGCCGGTGACCGCACCTTCGTCGCACGCGACGACGGTGGCCAGTCGCTGCAGGGCGCGCCGCAACGGAGCGGTGCGACGGCTGCGTCCGAGCCGCAGGTCTTCGAGGGCGGCGACCACGGCAACGAGGGCGCCGACGACGACGGCGCGGGCGTCGTTGGATGCGCCGGGTCCCCCTTGTCCCGGGGCGCGGGCGCGCAGGCCCGGCACCTCGAGCGCGAACAGCGGGCGGGCGTTGCCCGGGCCGCACGCTTGAAACGCCGCGAGCATGCGGCGGACGCCGTCGTCGTCGGGGACGGCGTCAAACGCCAGGGTCTCGACACCGAGGCGCAGGAAGTGCCGCTGCAGACGCTCGGCGCTCTCGACGACCTCGCCGATCGGACGCACCAGTTGTCCGTTGACGAAGACGCCGTCGGGTCCGCATTTGACGACGGCGCCGCCGGCGCCGCCGAGCGCTTCGCCGACCGCGTCACGCAGACCCTGGCTCGTGGCCGCGATGGCGTCGTTTTCGAGGCGGTGCAGCATCGACAGGCGCACCGCCCGCGAGACGGCGATGACCAGGTTGCGGGCCAGCACGTCGACGTCGTCGTCGCTCATGGTGTGCTCCAGCGGGCCGAGGTGAGAGAGGTCTGCACTGTCTGACGTGTCTGAAATGTCTGAAATGTCTGAAATGTCTGAAGTGTCTGAAGTGCCGCAGTCATGTGGCGCCTCCGGCGGCATTCAAACGCTTGACGGCGTCTTCGCATGCCTTTTTGAGGCCCCGGTCGACGATGAGCTTCTTGGCGACCATCTCGAGCATCGGCCGCGCGCTGGCGTCGCGCGCCGTGGCCAGCGCCGAGGCAATGGCGCTGCGCACGTCGTCGTTCTTCACCGATCCAAACGCCGCACGCAGCCCGGCCTTGCCGGCGTCGCCGTCGAAGCGCGTCAGAGCCAGGGCCGCGATCCGGCGGGCGTCGACGGCGGCGCTGTCGTCGTGCAGGCGGGCCAGGAGGCGCGGCACCACCACCGGGTCCTTGAGGCGCACCAGCAGGTCTTCGGCGACCGCGGCGCTGTGGGGGTCCGTGAGGGCGTCGTGCAACAGCGGGCGCGCGGCCTCGACCTCGGGGCCGCGCAGCTGGCGCAACAGCTCGACGAACAATCCCCTTGAGACGGCGCGGGCGGCGTTGACGACGACGACGGCTTCGTTGGCCCCGCGCGCGCGGGCCAGGGCAAAGACGACGTCGGCGCCGTCGGGGCCGGCCTGCCGAACGAAGTCCGGCCACTCGGCCTCGAGAATCGACAGCTCGCCGAGGCGCTTGGCGAGGGCCTCTTTCGCCCGCGGTGCGGCGCACAGCGCGAGCAACACGCCGACCGCCTTGCGCGGCACATAGCGCAGCACCTTCATGAGCTCGGCGCCGTCGACCCCCTCGGCGGCGGCAGCGAGCGACGCCTTGACCTCGTCGGTGGCCAGGCACAGGCACACGCTCTCGAGGTCGAGCGCGACCTCGGGTCGATCGACGGCGAGGGTGCGAGCCCGCTGGACCGTGGCCATGAGGGCGGCACCGACAGCGGTGAGCCCGGCGCTGGTTGCGGCCGCAGACACCGCCGAAGACGACGACGACGAAGCCGACGATGACGACGATGACGACGATGACGGCGGCTCAAAAATGGTCCGGGCAACGGTGCGAGCGAGCAGCCCGAGCAGCACCGCCCGATCCGCGGGCTGCGTCGACGGCAGCGCCTGCAGCGTGCCGGTCGACAACGAGAGCAGGGCGTTGTCGAGATCCACCGGCGGCAGCGGCGCCGACGTCGTCGACACCGGCAACGGCGCCGCCGCCAGCAGCTGGGCCATCAAGGCGTGCCGGCGGGCCTGCGTGGCTCTTTGCTCGAGGTCGGGCTCGGCTTCTTCCTGCTGGGCGACGAGGGCGATGCCAGGCAGTGCGCTCTCCCACATCAGCGTTGCAAACGTCTGGTCGGCGGGCAGCGGCGAACGGCGGTCGGCGGCCTGGCCCCACAGGCGCACGAGCTTCACCACACCGTCGTCGGTGACCGCGGCGTCAAACACGAGGGCCGCGATGCCATCGACGTAGAGGGTCGAGGCCGCCGTCTCGGTGCCGTCGTCGCTCATCACCGGCTTGCCGGCAAACGACAAGCTGCGAGCCTCGACCGACAGCGTGATCGACGACGACGGCTCCGGCGACGCCGCCGCCAACGCCAGCGCCGCCCGCAGCTTCTGGCCGGCCTGCGCCGCGAGCTCGCGCACGGTGTCGTGATCGGGGTGGTAGAGGCGCACCAGCGCGAGACAGCGCTTGAATGTGGCCGCGGTGTCGGCGACGGCCGCCCTGACTTCAGCGCTCATCGCTGCAAGCTGTCGCGGCGGCTGCTGCGGGCGCAACTGACCGGCGAGGCCCGCCGAATCCGATGCGTCGGGCAAATCTCCCGCGAGAGGGCCCAGCTTGAGCGATGGCCGACGCGCAAAGGCCTGTCTCCCAGCGCCGCGGATGCGTCGCCGGGAGACAGGCCGTGTGAGCGCCGTGATGTCAGCCGGCGGGCCTCACCTGAACGAGCCGGTGAAGTAGAGCGCCAGGAAAATGATGAGGATGATGGCCGCGGGTGACCAGCCGACGGCGCCGAAGCGCTTGTGGCCGAAGCCGCCGCCGCCGAGCGCGAGGACCAACAGGACAATCAACAGAATCATCAACATCGACATGGGAAGCTCCAGAGGGTTTGGCGGCACAGGTCGCGTGGGCGACTGAGCCGCGCGATGCCTGCCCTTGTGCACGCCTCAAGCCACGCCGCGGGGCGCATCGTGCCGACGAGGCACGGCGACGACCGGCGCACAACGCGACAGCGCGCGCAGAAGTGCCCCACGGCAGCGAGGGCGCGCCGGAAGCGGCCAAGATGCGTGTCACCACGGCCGGGCCTGGCGCGGACCGGCCGTGATCAGCGTGATCAGCGTGATCAGCGGGCGCGGCGCAGCGCAGAGACGGCGGCGATGGTGTCGTCGTCGATCAGCCGGGCGCCGAGGTGCAACGGTGCCGCGCCGATCGACAGCCCGGCCAGGGCCCGCAGCAGCAACCGGGCGCGGTCGACGTCGACGGGGCCGCGGGTCGGCCCGAGCGCAGGCCGCGCGGCGATGACCACGGCTTCGGCGTGGCAGCCCGGCAACCACGACGACGGCCAGCGCGCCCGCAAGGCGCCGGCGCCGGGAAACGGGGAGGCGCGGCGCAGCGGTCCGACGTCGAGCATGCCGCCGCCGACCAACAGAACATCGCGGGGGCCGTCCATGCGCGCCCAGGCGTCGTCGTCGTCGAACAGCCGCGGAAATGAGTCGTCGACCACCACCGCCCCGGGCCGCAACCGGCCGACGTCGAGAGAGGCGCCGCCGCTGCTGGCGCCGAGCACGAGGTCGGCGGCGTCGATGGCTTCGTCGTGGCCGCTGGCGTCGGCGAAGCGCGGGTCGACGATGCGCACCGATGCCGGTGCGCCCAGCTCGGCCTCGCACAACGAAAGCGTGGCCCGGCCGATGGAGCCGTAGCCGACGACGGCGACGTGGGCGTCGCTCCACGAGGCGCCGAGGGACGCGAGCGCCCGGCGCACCGTGAGCAACATCGCCGCGACCGTCGCCGCGTGCCCCGTCGTCAAAAGCGGCGTCGTCGGCGCGCCGCGCACCAACAGCCCGAGGCGCGACGGCAACATGCCGGCGAGGGCCACCACGGGCGCCGGCGTCGCCGCCAGCGCCGTCACCAGCAAGGGCCACACCTGGCCGGCGAGCTCGGGCGCCCCGAGCTGCTCTGCCGGCAGCGGCAACAGCACGACGTCAGAGGGCCCGAAGCGCGTGGTGACCCGCTCGATGATGCCCGACGGGGCCCGACCACCTGACGCCCCCTCCGACGACGGCGACGACAACGACAGGCCGGCGGGGGCGTAGACGACCAGCGCCGACGTCGCCGGCACCAGCAGCCGCAAGCGGGCCTCGAGCAGCTCGGCGACGACGTCGACGAGGGCGCCGCCGTGCAGGTGCAGCACGAGCCCCTCTTTGTGGGGCACCGCGCCGACCATGACCTCGGTGCGCGTCGAGGCCGCGGCGAAGCGGAAGCGGCTGCGCCGCCAATCGGCCACCAGCGACGTCGACGACGACGCCGGCACCGCCTGCGGATCGAGCCACGACAAAAAGAAGCGGCCCAGCCGGTCTTCGACGCTGTCGTCGTCCATGCTGCCAGTCGCCGCGGCAAGCACCCGGGCCGCGACGTCGGCATGAGCGAGGCAGTCGTCGACGACGGCGGCGACGCTCCGGTCGTCAAAGGCCCGCAGGCGCAGGGGCAGGGCCCGGGCCACGGGTCCCACGACGCGCGCCAGGGCGTCGCTGCCCGACGAGCGCCCGGCAATGGCCGTGGCGATGACGACGTCGTCGCTGTCGATGGCGGCGGCGACGGCGTCGGCGAAGCGGGCCAGCACCACCGCGTACGGCGTCGTCTGCGCCGCGCGCGCGGTGGCGACGATCGCCTGCCAGACGTCGGGGGACAGCGCCAGGCGGGCCTCGTGGGCGGTGGTGCTCTGGGGTCCGGCGACCTGCGGGCAACCCCCGAGGTGCGCGCGCCAGAAGCGCTCGACCTCGGGGTCGGGCGCGTCGGCGGCTTCGGCGGCCACGAGGTCAGCGAAGCGCATCGCCAGCGGCGGCAGTGACGGCGGGTGGCCGGCGACGACGTCGTCGTGGACGCGCAGCAGCTCGTCGAGCAGCACGAAGCAGCTCCAGGCGTCGCTGACGATGTGGTGCGAGGCCAGCACCAGGGCGTGGCGCCGCTCGTCGGTGCGCAGCACGGCCAGCGAAAACAGCGGCGGATGACCCGCGTCGAACGACGTCGCCGCCGCCGCCGCGAACACCGCGTCGTGCCGGCGGTCGCGGGCCGCGGGGTCGAGGTGGCGCAGGTCCTCGACGACGATGTCGGGGGCGCGGGCCGCGACGAGCTCGCTCGCCAGGCCGCGGGGGCCGCGCACGAAGCGCGTGCGCAGCACCTCGTGGCGCTCGACCACCACCGCGAGCGCCGCACCGAGGGCCCTGACGTCGAGCGGGCCGTCGACGTCGACGGCGGCGGCCCAGGTGGGCGAGCGGCCGCTCTGCTCCTGGGCCCGCCAGAAGCCCCGCTGCACGGTCGACACGGTCGATGCGGGCGCGGATGCCCTTTGCGTGCTCGCGGTCTTGCTCGCGGTCGCGGTCGCGCTCGCTGTCGCTGCGTCGGCGAGGGCCTCGCCGATGGCCCGCGCCAGGGCGCTGAAGCGGCGGTGCCGGTAGAGCGTCATCGGCCGCAGCGCGGCACCTGACGCACCGACTCTGGCCCGCACCTGGTCGAGCACCTCGAGCGCCCGGATCGAATCGCCGCCGCGGGCAAAGAAGTCGTCGTCGTCGCCGGGGTCTTCGTCGAGGTCGAGCACGGCGCGCCAGGCGGCTGCCAGCGCCGCGCGCACGTCGACGACCAGCGCTGCTTCCGTGGCGGGAGCGGCTGCGCCGTGCGCAGCGCCGGCGGGAACGGTGTCGGGTTTGTCGTCGTCGCGCAGCCGCAGGCGGTCGGCTTTGCCCGCTGGCGTGCGCGGCAGCGAAGCGAGCAGGTCGATGCGGTGGGGCACCATGAACGACGGCAGCCGGGCCTCGCACCAGGCCCGCAGCTCGCCCGCCGACGTCTGTGTCGCCGTCGTCTGTGCCGTCGTCGTCGCTGTCGCGCTCGGCGCCAGCTCCACCGCGGCCAGCAGGCGCTCGTCGACAAACCGCACCACCGCCTGGCGCACCGCCGGATGCGCGGCCAGCGTGTGCTCGATCTCCACGAGCTCGACGCGGTTGCCGCGCACCTGCACCTGGCTGTCGGCGCGGCCGAGGTGGACGAAGCTGCCGTCGGCGAGGCGGCGGGCGAGGTCGCCGGTGCGGTAGGCGCGGCCGATGCCCGGCACCGTCACGAACGCCGCTTCGGTGATCGCAGAAGCGTCGAAATAGCCCTCGGCGATGGCCCCGCCCACGGCGATCTCGCCGACTCCATCGGCGCCGACGTCGACCAGCGTGGTGGGAGTGCCCGCCCGCGGCCAGCCGATGGGCGTGTGCACGTCATCAGGCGCCGGGTCGCGGACCACCTCGAACCAGGTCGCGTTGACGATGGTTTCGACACTTCCATACAAGTTGAACAGTCGAATCGACGAGCCGTCACCGCCGGCGGTGCGCGGGACCTGGGCTCGCCAGCGTCGCACCTGCGCCGCCGGCACCGGCTCGCCGCCGATGAGCACGCAGCGCACCCGGGCAAACGGGTGGCCAGCGCCGCCCCTGGTGTCAGCCGATGTGGCGCGGTCGGCGGCGTCCATCAGGTGCAGCCACAGCGAGGGCACCGAGTTCCAGATGGTGACGCCCTCGTCGTCGATGAAGCGCACCAGCGCGTCGGGATCGCGCAACACCTCGCGCGACACCGGGTGGATCGAGGCCCCGGCCAGCAGCGCCGAAAAGATCTGCCGCACGCTGCCGCCAAAGGCCAACGACGACGTCTGCGCGAAGCGGTCGTCGGCGGTGACGCCAAAGGCCCGTCGCACCCACTGCTGAAAGGCGAGGCAGCTGTTGTGGCTGACGACGACGCCTTTGGGCTCTCCGGTGCTGCCGGAGGTGAACATCACGTAGGCGGCCGCGGCGCCGCTCACGGCGACGCTGTCGTGGTCGTCGGCTTCC
>JBKJNL010000102.1:0-8096 GCA_046593615.1 Myxococcota bacterium
CGTCGACGACGACCTCGCGGGTCATGGCGCGCGCGAGGCGCGGCGGCGCCGCGACAGCAAAGCCAGCGCGACGAGCGAGGCCGAGCCGCCGCTCGCGCAGCCGCTGGGCTGCACCGATCTCGGCAGGTCGCGGGCGACTTCGCCGCCGGTGGCTCCGGCTTCTCCTTCTCCTTCTCCTTCTCCTTCTCCTTCTCCTTCTCCTTCTCCTTCGCCTTCGCCCGCAACCACGACGGGCTCGCCTTTTCCTTCACCGGTGGGATCGGGGTCGGGCTCGGGCGCCGGCTCCGGCGCAGAAGCGCCGGCGCACGTCGACGACGGCAGGTCCTGGTAGTCGCCGGGGCTCTCCCAGTAGGTGACGGGACCGGCGCACGGGCCGGTGAAGGGATCATCGCCGGCGCCGCCGACGCGGGGCTCGAAGTGCAGGTGCGGCCCGGTCGAGAAGCCGCTGCTGCCGACCTTGCCGAGCACGTCGCCGCAGCGGACGGCCTGGCCTTCGACGACGGCGGGGGTGCCCTGCATCATGTGGCCGTAGAAGGTCTGCTTGCCGTCGGCGTGGTCGAGGCGCACGAAGTTGCCGAAGCCCGCACCGCAGTTGCAGTCGCCGCTGGTGCAGCGGTCGAAGCAGCCGTCGCTGACGCGGCCCACGACGCCGTCAGCGGCGGCGACGATGACGACGGAGCCGGCGTCCATGGCCGCGAAGCCGCCGATGCCGATGTCGGTGCCTTTGTGTCCGGCGTAGGTGTGGTCGCCGCAATTCCAGTCCTGCACGCCGCCGTAGTCGAAGTAGGCGGTGACGTAGACGTCGCGCGAAGCAAGGGGCAGCCGGAATTGCTGCGCCCGCACAATCGACGGCGCCAGCAGCATTGCTGCAAGCGCACAACCGGAAGAGATTCTCATGGCCGCACCGCTGGTCTGGCCGCTGGCTCCGAGAGGGCGATGCGCCACAGCCGTCCGCTGCCGTCGTCGTAGACCACCGCCTCGCCGTCTTGCCGCATCGTGCGTGCGGGCGGAGGCACGAAGCCGTCGTCGAGGTGGCCGGGCCGTTGTCCGTGGTTGGTCAGCTGCACGAGACCGGCGCCGTCGAGGCCGACCTGCCACAGCGAGGCGACGCCGGTGCGGCTCGAGACAAACACCACGCCGGCGCCGCCAGCGAGCACCAGCGGCAGCTCGTCGGCGCCGCGCGCAGGGGCCAACGAACGCGCGCCGATGAAGAGGTCGCTCTCGCCGGGATCGGCGCCGCGCACCACGCGCACGACGCTGCCATCGGGCAGCGCGTGCGACAGCGACCCCGGCGGCGTGAGCTCGTCGCCGGCCGCGACGCCACGCTCGCTCTCGGCCAACAGCGGCGACGGCTCATCGACCACCGGTGCACAGCCGAGCGCCAGGCCGAGCGCGATCGTGAAGGAAAGGCCAGGCGGCAACAGCGACAAAGACCAGGTCCGCTTCCAGGCACGCATGGCGTCATCACACCCCAACGCGACAGCGCCCAAGTCCGGCATCGGGAGGATGCCCGGCACGCGCGCGGCCGTCGGCACAGGTCAGCAATGCGACCCCGTCGAGATGCGCGCGCTACCATGGCGACGTGCGAAGCGCTCTCCTCCTGCTGTTGGCGTTTTCCGGGAGCTGCCGCATTTTTTCGCCGGCCCTGCCCTGCGGCGATGACGCAGGCTGCGAGAGCGATGAGCGCTGCGTCGATGGGCTGTGCGCGCTGCGCGCAAGCCTCGAGGGCGAAGGAGAAGGAGACGGAGAGGGAGAAGGCCCCATCGCCGAGGGCGAAGGCGAGGGCGAAGCAGCGGTCGGCGAAGGCGAAGGCGAAGCACCGGTCGGCGAAGGCGAGGGCGAAGCAGCGGTCGGCGAAGGCGAGGGCGAAGCGCCAGCCGGCGAGGGCGAAGGCGAAGCGCCAGCCGGCGAGGGCGAGGGCGAAGGCGAAGCGCCGGTCGGCGAAGGCGAAGGCGAACCCGTCGACCCCTGTCCGCCCCTCGTCGACGAGCAGTTCAACAACGGCGCCGGCTACTTCAGCCGCACCCTCACCGACGCCGGCACCAGCGTCAGCTTCGACGGCGGCGTCATCACCCTCGGCTCCGTCGCCCGCGCCGGCGTCGACGACGGCTTCGCCAACGTCGAAGGACCACTGGAGAATTTCCAGGGCAAGGTCATCGAGGCCGAGGTGTTCATCCCGAGCCAACAGCAAGACGGCGACAACGTCGGCATCCACGTCATCGGCACCGACGTCGACATCATCCTCGACGTCATCAATGCTGAGCTGAACTTCTTTGCCGGTGACGCCGCGCGCGGGATCTTCGATCTGCGCGGGTCGGCGTTTGCGCCGGGCAACTTCATCATGCAGATCCGCTTTGACGGCCCCAACCCCGCGGCCATCGTCAACGGCGCGCGCGCGGTCTTGACCGGAGCCTCCTCCAGCGTCGTCAACCCGGCGTCGCTGCGCTTGTTCGGCGGCTGCTTCCAGGCCTGTGACGGCACGTCGATCTCGATCGCGCGCGTGCGCATCTTTCCGTCGTGCCGCCCGTGAGGCCCGATTCGGCGCCAGCGACGGCGCACGTCGTCATCGGCGAGCGGCTGGCGATGGGGGGCATGGCCGAGGTGTTCCTCGGCCAACGCTTCGACGACAGCGGCCGCGTCGAAGACGTCGTCGTCAAACGCATCCTGCCCAATGTCCGGCAGGACCCGGTGTTCGTGAAGCGCTTCGTCGCCGAAGGGCGGCTCGCAGCACAGCTCACGCACCCGAACATCATCCGCATGATCGAGCTCGTCGACACCGGCGACGATTTGATGATGGTGCTCGAGGCCGTCGACGGCGCCGACCTGGCCACGCTGTTGAAGCGCTCGCGCGTGCGCGACGAACGCCTGCCGTTGCCCATCGCCCTGAAGATCATGCGCGATGTCGTCGCCGCCCTCGCCTACGCCCACGAAAAGACAGACCGCAGCGGTGCCCCGCTGGCGATCATCCACCGCGACGTGACGCCGTCGAACATCCTGATCGGTCGCGATGGCCAGACCAGGCTCATCGACTTCGGCATCGCCCGCGCAGCCTCGCTCGAGCACCTCACGCAGGCCGGCTTCCTCGTCGGCAAGCTGCACTACCTGGCGCCCGAGCAGGTGCACCACGTCGACTACGACCACCGCGTCGACATCTGGGCCGCCGGCGTCGTGCTCTTCCAGATGCTCACGGGCCGCAGGCCGTTCGACGGCTTGTCGGAGCCCGCCGTGCTCCTGAAGGTGGCGATGGGCGAGCGCCCCGACATCCGCAAGCTCGCGGCCTTGTCGCCGGCCCTCGTCGACGTCGTCGACCGCGCCCTGGCCGTCGACCTGTCCCATCGTTTCAAGAGCGCCAGCGACTTCGGCGCCGCCCTCGACGCCGTCATCGCCGACGAGGGGCTGTCGGCGGGCGCGCGGGAGCTGGGTGCCCTCGTCGACGAGCTCGTGCCGCCGCCCCTCGAGGCCACCGTCTATGACGCCCCGCGCGGCACGGTGAAGAGCACCGTGTCGCTGGCTCTCGACGACGGACTCGAAGACGGCCGCGACCTCGTCGACGACTCCGCCACCGGCGCCGCCGTCATCGACGACTCCGCCAGGGCCTCGGCCCTGAACAGCGACGACGACGACGATGGAGAGGACGACGACGACAGCGATGGCGTCGTCGAGCAGGCCTCGCCCCTCCGTGGCCGTCGCGAGGAGCCCACGCTGCGCAGCGATCCCCGCGGCCTGCGCCGGCGCAGCCCACTGTTCCCTGCCCGAGCAGCCGCCGACGCGCGCGACACCGTCAGCGATGACGACATCAGCGACGACGACATCAGCGACGACGACATCAGCGACGACGACGACCGCGACGGGCCCGAGCCGACGTTCATCGTCTCATCCTCCGACGCCCGCACCGCGGCCGCACCGCCGCAGCCCCCGCGCCCGCGCACGTTGCCCACCGACGTCACCCGCACCACGGCCGCGCCTGCGCCGACGCCCCGGTTGGTGACGGTGCCCACCGGCACCGCGCTGTCGCGACCGCGCAGCCGCGCCAACCGCGTCGCCCGACGACGACGGGGCACCCCGCTGTGGGCGGCGCTGGCGTTGGTCGGCAGCGGCGCCCTCGCGGCCACGATCGTCGCCGTCACAGTGTTCGGCGATGGCCCGCCCGCGGGTGCGACGCCGCCGGCGGCAGCGCCTGCACCGACGATGACAACGCCCACGGCAGCGCCGACGGCAGCGCCAATGACAGCGGCCATGACGACGCCGCCGACGACGACGACAACGACGGAGACGCCGGCCGACGTGCCGACGACCCCTGCGCCGACGATCCCTGCGCCGACGACCCCTGCGTCGACGACGCCGGCCGCTCTGACGCCGACCCCTGCGACGTCGTCCACCGGAGCCAGCGACGACGACAAGCGCCAGCGCGCGCGCCGGCGGACCCCGGCCCCCAGCGGCGCGCCCGGCGAGATCGTCGTCGACAGCCGCCCGTGGTCGAGCGTGACCCTCGACGGCGTGGCCTCGGGTGTGACCCCGACCGTGCTGCGCGGCGTTCGCCCCGGGCGCCACACCCTGGTGCTCGAAAACAAGGAGCAAGGGCTGAAAAAGACCGTCGTCGTCGTCGTCGAGAGCGAAGCCACGGCCACCGTGCGCGTGGACCTCAAGCGCTGACGGTTCGCTCCCCTCTCAGCGGTGCCGGCCACCGTTTGCATCGGTGACCGCGAGCGGACCGACGACATGCGCAGGCCAGCGCTGCAGCTTGGACCAGCGTCGGTGGGCGACAGAGCAACGCGGCGGGCCGCGGTCGTCTGGATCAGGGTTTCTTGCTGAGACCGCGGCGGGCCTGCACCGGCAACGGCAACGTCGTCAGCGGCGCCGGAGCGCGCAGCGCCTCGCCACGGCCGACAAGCTCACGGGCCTGCGAGAAGCCGGCTTTTTGAAACGCGTCAGCGGCGCCAGCGGCGTCACCGACCAGCTCGAGCACGAGCACGGCGATGCCGGTCATCAGGCCGTTGTCGTCGACGCGGGCTTGTACCTTGTGAGCCCAGGCGAGCAGGTGCACGACGACGGCGTCTTTGCCGGCGGCGTCGAGCGCTTTGCAGTCGGTGCGAAACCCAGAGACCGACTCTTTCCGGAAACCAAGCCCGGTCGGACCTTCTTGCAGCGAGGCCACCAGCCGGGCGACCGGCGGCAGCAACGTCACCGTGGTCATTTGATGTTTCGGATCACCTGCCGGTGGACCTCGGCCCCGCTGGCGCTGCCCACGAGATCGAGCGCGAGGTTGCCGGCGCTGGCGAGCAGGCCCTGGCTGTCGAGCTTGGCCTTGAGCGTCGTCGAGAGCACGTTGGCGGCCTCGGCCAGCGGTGTGCCCTTCAAGCGCTGGGCGATGCCCTTGGCGGCTTCGACGTCGATGGCCGAGACCGTGTCCGCGCGCAGCTCGCGGGCCAGCGCCGGCGAGATTGCGCCACCCTTTTCGAGGGCATCGGCCGCCGCGCCGCGCATGCCGGCCGCGATGCCGCTCATCATTCCGCCAACTTTTTCAGTCATCTGTGCCTCCGTGGGTCGAGTGTGTGGCCCGGCCGCGGCGACGTCAAACCTGCGGCGCCGCCAGCGCGCCGACTGCCCGGGGCCCGGAAGCGCGAGACCCGTCGTCGTCGTCGACAGCGAGGTGATGGTGCGCGCGGACCTCGATCGCTGGCCACAGGCAGTCATTCGCGGGCGAGCAACCCGACAACGCCGGCCACCACCGCGGCGGTGACCGAGAGCGCGCCGACGACGACGCCGGCGGTGCCAATCCCCTGCGTGGCGCGCACCTCACCGGCCGGCGTCCCCGGCGCAACGTCACCCAGCCACAGCTCGCTGCCGACGACGACCACGCCGGCCGCGAGGGCCACACCTCCGGCCACGCCAGCGCCAATCCACCACGGCGAAAACGACGGTGCAGACCCGGCCTGCGGCGGATCCGAATTCGGATCCGCCGGCGACGTCGCGGGCGGATCGTCGTCGCCGCGCGGCGGCCGATCGGGACCCGGCCCCGGCGTCGTCTGCCCCTGCTTCTTCTGCAAGGCCGCGGCGTGCAGGTCGTCGAACAGGGCGACCAGCTTGGGCGAGACGTCGGCGCGATCCGAGAGCTCGACGTCGATGTCGAGCTTGAAGGCCTTTTGCAGGGCCAGCCGGGCCCGCTCGTCGGCGTCGGGGGCGGCAATGCCGAAGTGGGCCTGGGCGATGAGCACCCAGGCCTCGGCGCGGCGCGCGGGCACGAGGTCTTCGTCGACGGCGACCGGCCGCAACAACCGCAGCGCCTTTTCGTACTCGAGCGACTGCAGCGCTTTGCGCCCGGGCGCGAGGGGCCCGGCGGCCGTGGCTGCGAGCCGAGCGACGCCAGACCGAGAGGGACCAGAAAAAGACGGACCGGAAAAAGACGGACCAGAAAAAGACGGACCAGAAAAAGACGGACCAGCCGGCGTCGACGACGACGTCATCACCAACCCGACGAGCACGGCGGCCACCAACACGGCGCCAGCCTACCAACGATTCGGCCACGGCCCCGTTCGACGTCGATGGCGCGCTGCGGTCGAGCGCTCGATTCTTGGTGCTCGCCCGGGTCGGGCCGGCGGATGGGCGCTGCTGACCGGCTTGACGGGCGCGCGCGATGCGCATAACCAGATGGCTATATTGCTGAAAGGTTCTAGATGGCCGCGCCCCTCAACCAGCTCGACCTGATCTTCGGCGCGCTCGCCGACCCGACACGGCGGGCGATCCTGGCGCGCCTCGCCGACGGCGAGGCCTCGGTGACCGAGTTGGTCGAGCCGTTCCCGCTCAGCCAGCCGGCCATCTCCAAGCACCTGAAGGTCCTCGAGCGCGCCGGGCTCGTGTCGCGCGGCCGTGACGCGCAGTTCCGCCCGTGTCGCTTGAACGCCGCCCCGCTTGCCGGTGCCGCCGCCTGGCTCGGCGACTACCGCCGCTTCTGGGACGCGAGCTTCGACAACCTCGAGCGGTACGTGAAGGAGCTGCAGCGCAAAGAGCAGGCGCAGGTTCGCCCCGACAAAATGAAAGCCAAGGAGAAGAAGCATGCAGGCAAAGACAAAAAGCACCGCTGAGCACGACGAAGCCGTCGCCGACCGCGAGCTCATCATCGAACGCGTGATCGACGCCCCGGCCCGTCTGGTGTTCCTGGCCTACAGCAAGCCCGAGCACGTCGTGCGCTGGTTCGGCCCCAGGCCGTATCCGCTGACGAAGTGCGAGATGGATTTCCGCGTCGGCGGTGAATTCCACTTCGCGATGACCGGCCCCGACGGCGTGCAGAACCCGGGCTTCGGCGGCGTCTACCTCGAGATCGTGCAGAACGAGAAGATCACCTACACCAACGCCTTTGAGGCTCCGGGCCCGAGCGGCAGCGAAACGATGGTCGTCACCCTCACCTTTCACGAGCAGGGCTCCGAGCAGCAGGGCAACGTGAAGACGAAGCTGACCATGCACACCTTGTTCGCCTCGGCGGCCATGAAGGCCGAGCACACCAAGATGGGGTTCGTGCAGGGCGTCAACATCGGCCTCGATCAGCTGCAAGCGGTCATCGCGCAGCTGCAGCAGGCAGGAGCATCGCGATGATGAAGATGGTGACCTCGAGAGACGGCACGCCCATCGCCTGCGAGCAGCTCGGCAGCGGACCGCCGGTGGTCCTCATCGACGGCGCGTTTTGCCGCCGCGCCTTTGGCCCCATGCCGAAGCTCGCGCCGCTGTTGGCCGAGAAGTTCACCGTCATCCACTACGACCGGCGCGGCCGCGGCGACTCGGGCGACGCCGCCGTCTACGACGTCGACCGCGAGATCGACGACGTCAAAGCCGTCGTCGACAGCGTCGGCGGCGAAGCCTTTGTCTACGGCATCTCGTCTGGCGCCGTCCTCGCCGCCCGCGCCGTCGCCGCCGGCGTCAAAGCCAAGAAGCTCGCGCTCTACGAGCCGCCGCTGCACCTCGACGGCACGCACCACCCCGACCCCGCTGATTACGTCGAGCAGATCGCCGGACACCTCGCCGCCGACCGACGCGGCGACGCCGTGAAGCTGTTCATGAAGGTCGTCGGCGTGCCGGCCGTGGGGATCTTTTTCATGCAGCTG
>JBKJNL010000145.1:0-3680 GCA_046593615.1 Myxococcota bacterium
TGCTCAGCTGGTACGACAACGAGTGGGGCTTCACGAACCGCGCGGTCGACCTCATCACCATGATGGCTCGTTCTTGTTGAAGAGCGCCTGCTGAAGCAGCCCTCTCATGCAGGCCCACTCACGCAGGCCCGTCAGCGGACCGTGCGGCAGGACGCAGGCCCGTTCGCAGTTACTAGACGAGCAGTAGAGCGGGGGGTGGGCGTCACGGGCCCACCTCCGTTCGTTTCTGGAGGCATCGGTGAAGCAGGAAGACTTCGCGCGGCTCAAGGCCATCTTCGAGCGCCGCGACGACGACGGTGAGCGGGTCTATGGCGACGAAGAGGTCCGCCCCTTCATCCCGTTGCTGTACTTCGCGGCGGGTGCTGCGGCGCCCCCCAAGGGCGGGGCCATGGCCGGCACGCTGCAGACCTTCGCCGCTGAGGCCGGGCTCTTGCCCGAGCTCTCGCCCGAAGATCGCCGCGAGCGCCTCGCCGGTTGGCTCGAAGAGAACCCGCTGAACCCCGCGCTCGCCGGTGAGGTGCACGCCTTTGTCGTCGACCTCGGCGCCGAAGGAAAGTCCGCGGCCCAGCTGCTGTCGTCGACGTTCCCGGCCCTCAAGCGCAAGCGCAAGTAGCGCGCGCCCACGCGAAGCCGTCAGGCGAAGCGGTCAGACGAACCCTTCACACAAAGCGGTGCAGGTCGCGCAGCGGCGTCGTCTTCGGCGCCTGCTGCACGAAGCTGTCGAGCAGCGCCGGGATCTGCGCAAAGGTCCGCCCCTCCTCGAGCAGCTCCAGCACGCAGCTGGCGACGTCGGACCCGGCGCGCCCCGGCGCGCTGCCGTGGCGGTCGGCGAACCAGGCACAGACGTCGCCGACCGAGCGGGGCGATCCGTCGCGCACCCGCACCAAAGGCGTCGTCGCCGCTGGCGGAGCCACAGACTTAGACGCAGACGCAGACGCAGCCGCGGTCGTCGACGTCTTCAGCGCTGTCGCCTTTGCGCGCGTCACCTTCTTCGCGCGGGTCGCCGCCTTTGCGCGGGTCGCCGTCTTCGCGTGCGTCGCCTCGTTCGTCGCCATCACCGTCGGGGCGGTCGTCGGCGTTGGCAACGTCGTCGGCTCGGCGGGCACAGGCAGCTCGTCGGGAAACACCACGCGGTAGAGCGTGCCGTCGCGGTCGCGATCGACGAGCACCACGGCGCGCTTCGCGACCAGTCCGGCGATGGCTCGACCCAGGCGGCGGTCGGCGAGGCGCGTGCGCCGGGTGAGCTCGGCGCGCGAGACGCGGCAGACGTTCTTTTCGACGGCGACCGCCAGCCGGTACAGGTGCACGTAGACCGCGAGCTCTTCGGCCTGAAGCAGCGGGAACAGTCGATCGACGACGTCGAGCAACAGCGGCACCGCGGCACCGCGCAGCACCACGCGCCCCACCGACACGCGGGCGCCGGCGACGTCGACGACGGCCCGGGCCAGGCTGCTGCGGTCGGCTTCTTCGACGACGGCGGCGCCGCTGGTGCCGCGCTTGCGGGTCAACAACGCGTCGCTGCCGGGGATGCGCGTGTACGACGGGCCGCCCATCAGCGCGCTCGCGCCGACGGCGGGGCTTCGTGGGGTCCGCGGGCCTCGAGCAGGGCGTCGACCACCTGGGCGAAGCCGAAGCCGCCTTCGCCTTGAACGACGAAGCGCGGGGCCTGGCCACGCTCGCGCAACAGCGGCAGGTGGTGGGCGACGTTGGCGACGCCGACCGACAGCCCGCAGGCCGAGAACAGCGGGCCGTCGTTGGTGGAGTCGCCGACGTAACAGAGCGTCGCCGACGCCTGCGCCAACGTCGTCGACGCCGTCTGCTGCAACAGGCGATCGACCATGGTCGCCTTGTCAAAGGCCCCGCGCGCGCCCCAGGCAAAGGCGTTGATGTGCACGCTGGACTGCGCGAGCGACAAGCCGGCCCCGATGAGGATCTGGCGGATGTGCGCCGCGTCGTCGGCGGAGACGACGTCGCCTTCTTCGACGAGGTCAAAGGCGGTGTCGCTGATGCGGCCGACGTTGTCGCGGGCCAGGCGCGCGGTCTTGACGGTGGCCAGCACCAGCTCGGTCGCCTGCGCCCGCACGGCGCTCAGGCGGGCCCGCTCCTTCTCGTCGTCTTCGTGGAACATCCCCTTCAGGCGGTCGCCCTCTCCCCACCACAAGGCGCAGGCGCCGGTCTCGGCGACGACGGCGTCGAGGGGAAACAGCCGCACCAACATCTCGCCCCAGGCAAAGGAGCGGCCGGTGACGGCGCACAACGAGAGCCCCGCGTCGCGCGCCCGGTAGAGCGCGCGCACCGCGACCTCGGGCAGGCGGCCCTTGTGCGTCAGCGTGTCGTCGACGTCGAAGAACAAGCGCGTGCAGGCGCGGCGATCGGCGATGGGGCTCGAAGAGAAGTCCGGGGTCAGCGACATCGCCGCGACGTTAGGGAGCTCGTCGCCCACAAGTCGATCTCGTTCGCGCCGTCGGATCAGCAACATCCGCTTGCGGCCGACCCCTGTGCTGCGTAGTTCAATCCATGCCGCAGCAAATCACTGGCTCGCTGTCAAGTGTTTTTTCGCCCCAGTGGTGCTTTTTTGCCGCTCACCTGCTGGGTGCCTCCGCATTGCTGTGCGGTGTGAGTGCATGTGGGCCCGACGAAACCATCCTCGAGCCCTACCTGAGCTGCGACGCGCCCCAGATCCTCGGCCACCGCGGCACGCGCAAAGGCGCGCCCGAAAACACGCTGCCGGCGTTTGACTGGGCCATGAAGAACGGCGGCGACGGCATCGAGGTCGACGTCAAGCGCACCCAGGACGGCGTGCTCGTCGCCTTTCACGACAAGACCACCGGCCGCACCACCGACGACGCCGACGACCGCAAGGTGAGCTCGCTCGGCTTTGGTCAGCTCCGCTTGCTCGACGCGGGCGGCTGGTTCGGTGACGCGTGCAGCGACACCAAGGTGCCGACGCTGCAAGAGGTGGTGCGCGTGGTGCCCGCGCACGCCCAGATCGACATCGACCACCTCACCAAGGACGTCGTCGACGACGTCGCCGACTTCATCGAAGCAAACGGCATCACCGACCGCGCGCTGGTCTCCTCCTACGACCAGGAGGCCCTGGGCCTCGCCGCCGAGCGCATGCCCGATGTGCGGCGCGTGCTGTTTCTGGGCGACGTCGGCATCGACGCCCTGGCCGACGAAATCGAAGAGCAGGCCGCGATTGCCAAGCCCGACATCATCCGCATCCCGAAGAACATCGACGAAGACCCGCGCGCGCTGCTGACGGTGCTCGAAGCGGGCTACCAGCCGGCGGCGTCGGGCATGAAGATCCAGTGGGTCGGCGGCATCGTCTACGCCGACAACGTGAGCACCACCCGCGACCGCCTCGAAGACCGCCGCCCCCCGTGGTGCGAGGTCCGCTGAAACCGGCCCTCGTGGTCGGCGCAACGTCGGAGTCGGCAGGACCAGATCCGGCCAGTGGTCGACGTCGAACGGCTGGTTAGATTGTGGTTCACAGGGGTTCACGAGGCCCCGAGTCATCCGGCCAGGTCTTGAAGAGCACCGCTCTTCACCGGGTGGCGACCGACCTTCCTCTCCCTCGGCGTGAGGCGGGTCGTTCGAGGAAGGCACCTCGAGGTGCACGCCGAGAAAGGAGGTGATCCAGTTTGTCCATCCCTACTGCTCGTGAGGTGGCGGCGATC
>JBKJNL010000508.1:0-3539 GCA_046593615.1 Myxococcota bacterium
GGCCGGTGAGAGCCCATCCGTATGGAAAAACCATCGAGATATGGAACTTGAGTGCGACCCCGTTTCCCCCCACGATGCCAAGCACGACGCCAATCAGACCTCCCACCTCCGACAACACGATGGCCTCGAAAAGGAACTGGCGCACGATATCGCTCTTTCGCGCTCCTATCGCTTTGCGAATCCCGATCTCGCGAGTTCGTTCGGTGACGCTCACCAGCATGATGTTCATGATGCCGATGCCACCCACGAGCAGCGACACGCCGACGACGCACAAGACGACCCAGGTGGCCACGCCCGAGATTTGCTCGAAGGTCTTCAGGATCTCGGCCTGCGTCGTGATGGTGAAGTCGTCGGGCTCACCCGAGCGCAGGCGGTGGTAGCGGCGCAGCGTGCGCCTCACCTGCTCGCTGGCCAGATCGACGTCGTCGATCTCCTTGAGCTTCACGAGCAGGATGCCGCCGCGGCTGGGGTTCGTCAGCGCCAGCGCCGTCGAATGCGGAACGATGGCGGCGTCGTCGTAGTTCTGGCCGAGCGCGTTGATGCCGTCTTTTTCCTCCATGACGCCGATGATCGTGAACGGCGCGCCGAACAATCTGATCTGCTCGCCGACCGCTTTGGTGAGGCCGAGCTTGCGCGCGAGGTCGGGGCCGAGCGCGACGACGCGGGCCCGCTCGCGCACCTCGCGGGCGGTGAAAAAGCGGCCCTCTTCGACGTGGTGGTTCTGGATGAGCGGGTACGTCTCGAGCGTCGGCATGATGATCGCTTCGGCGTTCTGGCCGCGCAGCGTGACGGTCCGCCGATCAAAGAAGTAGGGGCTGGCAGCGAGGACTTCGTCGACGTTGGCTTCGATGTTTTCGGCGTCGCCGGCGGTCAGCTTGCTGTTCTTGCGCACGCCCTCTTGCACCTGGTTGTTGCCGGGGAACACCAGTAAGAACCCGGCGCCGAGGCCCTCGAGCTGCGTCGAGTAGAGGCGGAAAAAGCCCTGCACGATGGCGGTGACGGCGATGACGGCCATGACGCCAAAGACGACGCCGAGCGTGGTCAACAGCGCCCGCAGCCGGTGCTCGACAATCGACGACAACGCGAGGCGAAGGGTCTCCACGTCGACAAGCTAGCGCGATCGGCTCAGGCCGGGCGCGGCAGCAAAACCTCTTCGGGCACCGGTCGCAGGTTGTAGGTCGACGCCATGGCCCGGCCGTAGGCGCCGGTGGTGCCGACGAGCAGCACGTCGCCTTCGGCACAGCGCGGCAGCTTGCGGGCATAGCCGAGCACGTCGCCCGACTCGCAGATCGGACCCACCACGGTCGCCGTCGTCGTCGCTTTGTCGTCGAGGCGGCTGAGGTTCACGATCTCGTGGTAGGCGCCGTACAGCGCCGGGCGGATCAGCGCGTTCATGCCGCCGTCGACGCCGACGAAGCTGTTCTGCCCCTTCGACTTCAGCTGCGTGACGCTCAGCAACAGCACGCCGGCGCGGGCGACGACGAAGCGCCCGGGCTCGAGCCAGACCTCGAGGTTCGGGTGGGCGCTCTTGAGCTTCAGCAGGCTGTCGTTGACGGCCTTGATGTCGAGCGCCCCCTGCCCCGGCTTCTCGGGCACGCCGAGGCCGCCGCCGACGTCAACGACCTTGATGTTCGGAAACAGGTCGCGGGCCTGCAAGAGCGACGCGCCGACTTCGGTCCAGTTGTTGGCGTCGAGGATCCCCGAGCCGATGTGGGCGTGCAGGCCCATGACGTCGATCTTGTGCTTGTCGACCAGGCTGCGGGCTTTTTCGAGGTCGCTCTTGGGGATGCCGAACTTCGAGGCCGCGCCGCCGGTGTGCACGTATTTGTGGTGGCCGGCGCCCTGGCCGGGGTCGACGCGCAAGAGGATCGATTTGCCGGCAAAGACGTCGCCGTGCTTCTCGAGCGGGTGCAGGTTGTCGACGGTGACATGGACACCCAGGGCCAACGCCGCCGCGTACTCCTTGTCGGGCACGAAGTTGGGCGTGAACAGCACACGCTTGGGATCAAGACCCGGCACCGAGGCAAACGCCTGGGCCAGCTCGCCCGGCGACACGCACTCGAGGCCGAAGCCCTTGGCGGCGACGGCGCGCAGCACCGCGGGGTGCGGGTTGGCTTTGAGCGCGTAGAAGACGCGGTCGACGGCGCTGATGCTCTTCAGGGCATCGAGGCTCTCGTGCAACGTGTCTTCGTCGAGGACGTAGCGCGGCGTGCCCTTCTTGGCTTCGTCGAGCAGGGCCGCGCGCTTGCTCCGCCACCACGACGGCACATGGGCGTTCATCGTCGTCGGCTGCTGCTCTTCAAACAGCGCGCGCCAGGTGGGGCCAAAGGTCTGCTCCGAGCGGCGCTGCGAGAACAACAGCGCATGCAGCTCGCGCACCATGCGCTCGGCGTGCTCTTCGTCGACGACAAAGGTGAGGTTCAGGTCGCTCGCGGCCTGCGAGACCATGTGCACCTTCTGCTCTTCGAACACCTGCAGCGCGGGCGCCAGCTGGTGCAGGATCGCGCGAATGCGCCGGCCCACCAGGGACACAGTTGCGCAACCGCGGACGATGCGCGGCTTGCACAGCTTCGACAGCGCCGTCACCAGCTCGGTGAGGACGACGTCGTCGAGGGTGTTGGCCGAGGCGTCGAGGGTGACGGTGACGTTCATCTCCGACGTCGACACCAGGTCGATCGACAGGCCGCGGTTCTTGAAGCAGGTGAACACGTCGGCGAGGAAGCCGACCTGCTGCCACATGCCGCTCGTCTCCATCGACACCAGCGTCACGCCGCGCTTGTGGGTGATGGCCTTGACCTGTCCTTCGCCGGTCTTTTCGCCGCCGAGGATCGTGGTGCGCTCGCTGTCGGGGCGGTCGGTCCAGCGGACCTCCATCGGCACGCGGTGACGACGACAGGGGGCCACCGAGCGCGGGTGCAGCACCTTGGCGCCCATGGACGCGATCTCTTGCGCCTCGCCGTAGCTGACCTGCTTCACGAGCATGGCCTGCGGCAACAGGCGCGGGTCGGCCGTGAACACACCGGGCACGTCGGTCCAGATTTCACAGCGCACAGCCGAGAGCTTGGCGGCGAACAGCGACGCCGAGGTGTCGGACCCGCCGCGCCCGAGCAGCACCGTGCCGCCGGTCTTGTCAGAGGCGATGAAGCCCTGCGTGACGACGCACCTCGCGGTCTGGAACACGCCGTCGAAGCGGGCGGCCAGGGCCGGGTCTTTGTCGTCGTCGACGTCGGCCGACAGCACCTGCTGCGCTTCAGGTCGCAGGTCGTCGTCGCGCGATTTGAAACACGTGCGGGCGTCGACCCACGTCGTGGCGAAGCCTTCTTTGGTGAAGAACGCGGCGCCCAGGCGGGTCGACATGACCTCGCCCATGGCCATCACCCGGGCCAACAGGCGCGGTGACCGCTCGCGCAGCAGCGAGGCCCCGGTGGCCAGGCGCTCGATCTCGTTCAGGTCGCCGCCGACGACCGCTTCGACGTCGACGCCGAGCTCTTTGGCGAGCTGCGCGTGGCGCTCGCGGATGGTCTGCATGACGGGCTTCC
>JBKJNL010000838.1:0-11258 GCA_046593615.1 Myxococcota bacterium
CACCGACGCCGTCGCCGTCGGCGTCTTGTTGATTCGCGTTGCCGACGGCGGCGCAGTTGTCGCAAACGTCGCCGACGCCGTCGCCGTCGCCGTCGAGCTGGTCGCTGTCGGCGGCCAGGGCGCAGACGTCACAGCCGTCGCCGACCCCGTCGTTGTCGGTGTCGGCCTGGTCGGCGTTCACGACGGCGACGCAGTTGTCGCAGGCGTCACCGACGTTGTCGGCGTCGCCGTCTTGCTGGTCGGCGTTGCCGATGAGGGCGCAGCTGTCGCAGGCGTCGCCGAGGCCGTCGCCGTCGCTGTCGGCTTGATCGGGGTTGGCGTCGGCCGGGCAGACGTCGCAGGCGTCGCCGACGCCGTCGCTGTCGTCGTCGACCTGGGCCTCGTTCACGACAGCGACGCAGTTGTCGCAGACGTCGCCGATGCCGTCGGTGTCGCCGTCTTCCTGACCGGGGTTGGGGTCGGCCGGACAGTTGTCGTCGACGTCGACGTCGCCATCGCCATCGGCGTCGGCCGGCGCCCCGCCGGCGCAGGCGTCGCCGGTGCTGTTGTTGTCGACGTCGGCCTGGTCGGGATTGGCCACCAGGATGCAGTTGTCGCAAACGTCGCCGACGCCGTCGTTGTCGATGTCGCCCTGGTCGCTGTTGCCGTCGTTATCGCAGTTGTCGCAAGCGTCGCCGACCGCGTCGCTGTCGACGTCGACTTGATCGGTGTTGGCCACGGCCGCGCAGTTGTCGAGCGCGTCGACCACGGTGTCGCCGTCGGCGTCGCCGGCCACTCCGCCCTCGCCCTCGCCCTCACCTTCGCCTTCGCCTTTGCCGGCAACGGCTTCACAGCGGCCGCCGATGCAGACTTCGTCGGCGTCGCACTCGGGCGTGCCTTCGCAGAAGTCGCAGGCGCCCTCGAAGCAGACCTGCTCGTCGGCGCAGTCGGCGTTGCTCAGGCACGTCTCGCCCTCGCCCTCGCCTCCTTCGCCCTCGCCCTCGCCCTCGGGCTCGCCTTCCCCTCCGCCGTCGGCTTCGGCTTCGCCCTCTCCGTCGTCGTCGGGAATGGCGATCTGCGAGCCGCAGCCCGACAGCGCGAGCAACAACCCGATGAGCGCAGGCACGAACGGGACCGAAAAAATCAGGCGCATGAAGGCTCCGGAATCAAGGGCGGACCCCCCACTGTAGAGAGCCGTCGGCCTCACCGCCCGCAATCGACCAGCCTGGCGTCGGCCCGGATCCCGGGGAGCGAGCCGATCAGCCGGCGACCTTCCACGGCGTCACGGCGGTGCCGCACTCGAGCATGCGGGTGCCCATGTAGGGGTTCGCCATCTTTTCCTCGAGCTGCACCCAGCGCTGGTAGCCCTTGGCCATCGGGCACTCGAACAAGAAGCGGCCGGCCTGCAGCGTGGCGTCGGCGGCCAGGGCGGCGACGACGCCGCGCGAGAGCTCGCCATAGGCCACGCGGGCCTGCTTCATGTCGGGCGTGGGCCCGAGCGCCGTGAGGGCCTGGGCGCCCTTCAAGAGCTCGTCGCCACCGGGCTGTTTTTCGGCGGCCAACGTCGTCGCCGCGGCCTCGATGCGGGCGGCGGTGGCCGGCAGCGCGGCCAGTCGATCGGCGGCCAGGTCGCGGCGCAGCTCTTCGTAACCGGTGAGCACGACCCCGAGCGCACCCGCGGGCACGGCAGCGGCGACCCGCGGCGCGGCCGGCTTCGTCGTCGTCGCCGTCGCCGTCGGCTTCGCCTCGGCTTGCCCGGCCGGCGAACAGGCGGCGGCACCGGCGATCGAAAGCGAAAAGACGACGGCAGAGGCGGCGGCAGCGAGGGTCTTCATGGGACCACCCTAACCCGTGTCGTCGACGTCGTCAGCGGCGGTGGCGCGTGGCTGGCGGGCGGGGCGTGCAACGAGGCGCACAAAAAGAAACGCCGCGCGGTGCGCGGCGTTTTCGAGGGCGCGCTGAGCGAGCCGCGTTCAGTTGCGCAGCGGCTTGTTGGTCTCGAGCATGTGAGCAATGCGCGCCTGGCTCTTCTCTTCACCACACAGTGAAAGGAACGCTTCACGCTCGAGATCAAGCAAGTACTGCTCGGTGACCTTCTGGCGCGGCGAGCAGTCGCCGCCGGTCATGACGTGGGCCACCTTCAAGGCGATCTTCAGGTCGTGGTCCGAGACGAAGTGGCCGTCTCTCATCGAGCCGAGCGCCATCTCGAAGGTCGCGTAGGCCGAGCGGCCCGGCAGGCGGAACGTGCGGCGGCGCGGCGGCGTGAAGCCCGCGCGAGCCATGCCCGAGGCCTCGGCTTTTGCGGCAGCCAGCAGATGACGACGGTTGAGCGTCACGCCATCGGCTGGTCCAAGATACATCAATTCCTTGGCTTCTTCGGCCGAGGTGGCGACCTTGGCCATGGCCACGGTCTCCAGCGCCCGGCGGATAAGCTGCTCGGTGGGGTAGGTCGGCTCGTCGACGGCGCCTTCGAGGGAGCGGGCGAGCATCTCGATGTTGCCGCCGCCGCCGGGGATCAAGCCAACGCCGACCTCGACGAGGCCCATGTAGAGCTCGGCGTGGGCCCGGATGCGGTTGCACCACAGGGCCATCTCGGCGCCGCCGCCGAGGGTCAGGTCGAACGGTGCGGCCACCGTCGGGATCGAGCTGTATTTGAGGCGGACGCAGACGTCCTGGAACGCCTTGACCATGGTGTTGATCGCGTCCCACTGCTGCTCGCGCGCGGCGAGGGCCAGCAAGAGGATGTTGGCGCCGGCGCTGAAGTTGCGGCCGTCGTTGGCCAGCACCAGGGCTTCGAACTTGCCGCTCTCGCACAGGTCGAGCGCCTTGTTCAGGCCGTTGACGATCTCGTCGTCGACGGCGTTCAGCTTGGTGTGGAACTCACAGGCCAGCACGCCGTCGCCGAGGTCGAACAGTGTCGTGCCGTAGGCGTCGTCGACGATGCGGGTCTTGTCGGCCTTGAGCAGCGTGAAGCTCTGCACGCGCTCGCCCTCGTCGAGCACCTGGGACTTCTTTGCCTTTGGATCCCAGTACGTTTTGGTGCCTTTGGCATCGACGGCGTAGAAGCTGGCGCGGCCGGCGGCGAGCATCTCGTCGACCCACGACGGCACCGCCATGCCGTCCTTTTTCATGCGCGCGACGCTCTCTCTGACACCCAGGGCGTCCCAGGTCTCAAACGGACCCATCTCGTGCATGAAGCCCCACTTCATACCATTGTCGATGTTGACGATGTCGTCGGCAATGGACGCCTGTCCTTCGGGGGCCATCAGCCGATTCGCTGCATAGATGAGCGTCGCGGCGGTGGATTTCCAGAACAAGGTGGCAGCGCGGTCTTCAGCGCCGAACATCACCTTCAGCTTCTCGGCGGTGGTCTCGAGGTTGCGCACCGACCCAAGGGACTCGAAGCGCACCTTGGCTTTGGGCCGGTACTCCATCTTTTGCCAATCGAGGGTCAAGATGTCGTCGCCGACCTTCTTGTAGAAACCACCTTTTGTCTTGCGACCCAGCCACTTGTTTTCGACCATTTTCTTCAAAAATGCCGGCATCTCGAAGACGGCGTGGCGCTCGTCGTTTTTCAGATTGTCCCAGCAGTTCTGGGCGACGTGCACAAAGGTGTCGAGGCCGACGACGTCGGCGGTGCCGAACACGGCGGACTTGGCGCGGCCGATGGCGGGGCCAAAGACGGCGTCGACTTCTTCGAGGTTGTAGTTGCCCTCGATCATCAGGCGGATGGTCTCCATCATCCCGAAGACGCCGATGCGGTTGGCGACGAAGTTGGGCGTGTCTTTGCCGGCGACGATGCCCTTGCCGAGGGTGCGCTCGCCAAAGGTCGTCAGCTTCTCGACGACGGCGGGGTCGGTGTGGGTGCCGGCCACGATCTCGAGCAGCGGCATGTAGCGGACCGGGTTGAAGAAGTGCGTCACCGCAAAGTTCTTCTTGAAGGCCTCGGAGCGGCCCTCGGTCATGCCCTCGATCGACAGCCCCGAGGTGTTGGACGTGACGATGGTGCCGGGCTTCGCCAGGGCCTCGATGCGGGCAAACAGCTTCTGCTTGACGTCGAGCCGCTCGACGACGACCTCGACCACCCAGTCGCAGTCGGCGACCTTGTCGAGGTGATCTTCGAGGTTGCCGATCTCGATCAGGTCGGCGTCCTTCCTGGTGAACAAGAGCGAGGGCTTCGACTTGAGGATGTTGTCCTTGCCCGTGGCGGCGAACTTGTTGCGCCAGGCCTTGGTCGTCGTCTCCATGCCGGCCTTTTTGTCGTCGTCCGACAGAGACGGCGGCACGATGTCGAGCAGCAACACCGGGATGCGGGCGTTGGCGACGTGGGCGGCGATGCCCTGGCCCATCACGCCGGCGCCGATGACACAGACCTTCTTGAACGACGACATCTGAGCTCCTCGAAAGGGGATCGGGCCAGAGACAGCGCCCGCGTTGGCGGCGTCGTACCAAGACGCTCCTGTGGCGTCGACGGCGTCGACGGCACGGGCCTGGGCTGGAAATGTCGGTCGCGGACGGCGGCGACGTATCCTGGGCGCCGATGACGACGCTCCTCCCAAACGCCAGCGGCTTGCCGCGCCCCGCCACCACCGGCTCCGCCCAGATCACGCGCGCGGGGCTCAAGCGGGCCCGCAGCGGCATGCCCTGGCTGCGCCCCGACGACGTCATCGCCTACGACGGCGACGGCGGCCCGTTCTGCGACCTGATCGACGACGCCGGCGTGCCCGTGGGCACGGCCCTCTGGGACAAAGACAGCGACATCCGCGCCCGTCTGTTGTCGTCGACGCGCACGCGCGATCCGCTGGGCCTGCTCATCACCCGCCTCGAGCGCGCCGAGCACCGCCGCAAAGACTTGAGCGGTTCTGGCGGCGGGTCTGCGGGACACCTCGGGGCCCAGCGCCTGTGTCACGGCGAGGCCGACGCCGTGCCCGGGCTGTTCATCGATCGCTTCGGCGACGGCCTGCACGTCGACGTCGACACGCCAGCGCTCGAGCCTTTTCTCGACGAGCTGCTGGGCGGCACCATCGCCCGCCAGCAGACGCAGAACGTGGCCCTGCGCCGGTCCCGGACGGCGACGCTGGCCCGCGGCACGTCGTCGGTGCAGCGCTTCACGCACGAGGGCTTGAAGCTGCAGGTCGACCTCACGGGCGCCGACGTCCGCCGCCTCAGTGCCGAGCTCGACGCGATGAAGCACCTGCGCCGCTTCGCCCGCGGCCGCGTCCTCGACGTCTACGCCAACACCGGCGGCTTCGCGCTGCACCTGGCCGACGCCGGCGCCTCCCAGGCCGTCTTGGTCGACGAGAACCCGGCGCTGCCCGAGCGGGCCCGCGCCGCCGCTGGCGAAAACGGCCTCTCTGGCAAGATCGACGTCGTCACTGCCGAGCCGACCGCCTGGCTCAAGCAGGTGCAGGCCAGCTTCGACGTCGTCGTCTGCCACCCGCCGCACGAAGCGCTGCCGCGCGAAAAGGCCGAGAAGCGGGCCATCGAGATCGCGGCCAGCGCGCTCAAGCTCGTCGGCGAAGGCGCCATCTTCTGCGCCCGCTCGGCGTCAGCGTCGCTCGACGACGAGCGCTTCGCGGCGGCGTTGCAAGAGAGCGCCACCGCCCTGCGCCGGCGCCTGCAGGTGCTGGTGCGCCTGGGCCCGGGCCCCGACCACCCGACGCTGGCGGGCACGCCGCTGCCGCCGTCGATCCTCGTCATGCGCGTGCTCAGCACCGGCTGAGCACCAGCCGCTGCGCGAGCGAAGCGAAGCGACCAGACCGCGAGCGAAGCAAGGCGGACCCGCGAGCGAAGCGAGCCGATCGAGACGCAGAGCGCGCGAGCCGATCGAGACTCAGAGCGCGAGCGAAGCAAGGCGGCACAGCGAGCGAAGCGAGCCGATCGCGACGCAGAGCGCGAGCGAAGCGAGGCGGAATTCAGGCCGCCTGCAAGGCAGAATTCAGACGCGCGGGTCGTCGGGGCCGACGAGGCCGTCGCCGAAGTCGAGGCCGTCGCGCACGACGCCGAGGTAGAGGCAGCCCTCGGGCAGGGCCGTGAGCAGATGGTGTGAGCCGGGCGACATGGGCGCCTCTTCACCCGCCCGCACCACCACACGACCACCGGGGCCGTCGGCGACGAAGCCGCCCTGCAACACCAACACGTCTTCAGAGCCGACGTGCTTGTGGTCGGGAAACACCGCTCCGGGTGCCAGCCGGATGAAGCCGACGATGGCGCCTTCAAGGGAGGGACCGGCGTCGATGTGAAAGGCTTCGATGCCGGGGCCGGGCCCGATCATCCAGCGGCCGGCGTCGTCGACGGCGGACAAGAGTCCTTGCGCGGCTTCGCGCGAGACCTCGCACAGCTCGGCCACGCGGCGCACGAAGGGCGCGAACCAGGGGCCGGTGAGGGCCGCGAACAAGGCATGCTTCGTCGAGGCCAACGGCGTGACCGGCTCGCAGGCCAGCAGCAGCAGCTCGGCGTCGCCCGGCGTGAAGTCGGCGCTGAAGTCGTCGTCGCGGTTCTTCATGTGACCTCCTCTCCGTCGGGCGCGTCTTCAGACAAGGCCCGCGACAGCTTGTCGCGGGCGGCAAACAACCGGGACTTCACCGTGCCCTGCGGCACGCCGAGCTGCTCGGCGATCTCCTGCGTCGACAGGCCGGCGAAGTAGGCGAGCTCGACGACGGCGCGTTGGTCGTCGCTCAAGGTCTTCAAGGCTTCACGCACGCGCAGGCGCTGCAGGCGCAGAAGAGGGTCTTGCTCGGGAGCAGCCCGGCGGCCCATCTCGGTGTCGTCGAACGAGACCGAGCGCGCGAGGCGCGGCGACTTCTTGCGGTCGAGGCAGCGGCTGCGCATGCGCATCGCCAGCCACGAGCGCACGGTGCCGCGCGTGGCGTCGAAGTCGCCGGCGCGCTTCCACACCTCGACAAAGACGTCGTGCAGCGTGTCTTCGGCTTCAGCGCGCACGCTGAGCATGCGGACGCCGATGCCGAGCAACAGGCTCGCGTAGCGGTCGTAGATGTCGGCGAGGGCCTGCTGGCTGCCGGCCGCCACACGGGCCATCACAGCGGCGTCGTCGACGTCGCCGGGGCTCTCGGGTTTGCGCCGCGGGACGGCCAAGCTGACTCCTCGTTCCAGGGGCACCAACGCCCACAGGGTCGCGGCAGGGTAGCCATGGAACGTCAGGGAAAGAACGGGAGCGCACACAAATCCCGTTACGAAGCGACGACGTCGCCGGTTCAGCGGGCGGGATCACGGGGGCGCCACCGACACCCCGGGTCCGGCATCGCGACCGCGGTCGGCGAGCCCGCGCGGTCTGCGGTCGTGGCCGTGGTCTTGGCAGAATGCGCTGTAACATTGGCTGCTTGCGCCGGTCGCGTCGGCGACCGCGTCGGTGTGGGCGGAGGCCGGGGTGGGTCGCGTCGGCGGTGTCAGGGGTCGGTGCGCGAACTCGCCGCGCCGAATCTGGCGCCCGCGCGATCAAGGGGATCCCAGCGGCGGCCGCGGCATTCCTCGACGACGACGGCCGCGGCTTCTACGCTCGGGGCCGTGAAGCCTCTGTCGCTCCAGCTGGCGCCCGCGCGCCTCGCGCCATCGCGCCCGGCGTCTGGTCAGGCGTCGGGTCAGGCGTCTGGTCAGGCGTCTGGTCAGGCCGCACTGCAGGGCGCCACCACCACCGGCCTCGTCGAGAAGCTGCAGACCAGAGAGGGCCAGGCCCTCGTCGACGCCCTCGTCAAAGACATCGCTCGCTTCGCGGTCCCCGAAAACGTCGACGACCGCATCGACTTCAAAGCCAAGACGCTGCCGGCCGATCGCTTCGAGCGCGTCGTCGTCGAGCACCTCTTCCAGACCGGCGTCCGGCCCAACGAGGTGCGCGACTGGACCCAGGCCGCCGTGGTCTCCTCCCTCGTCGAGCTCTCGGGCAAAGACGGCGCCGTCGACCTCGACAAGGTGAAAAAGGCGCTGGGCCCCAAGGGGCTGCAGTTCCTCCAGGCGCTGGCGAAGATCGAAGGCAAGAGCGGTGATCCGCTCGCCGATCGCCGCGGCCTCGGCAGCCTCGATCCCCGGACCGCGGCCAGGCTGGCGGGCTTCGAGTCGATCGCCCCCAAGCTCAGCGCCCTCGACGCGCTGGTGAAGAACATCGCCCGGCCCGACGAGCTGCAGGGCTTTCAGTTCATGGGCCTGCAGCACCTGTTCGCGACGTCGGCGTCGATGTTCGAAGCGCTGCACGAGGTCGGCGTCGAGCGCGGCGACATGCACCTCATCGGCAAGGTCTATTCGACCAACCACCGCGTGGTCGCCGAGCTGGAAAACCACGGCGCCACCGTCGACGGCGTCTCGAAAAAGGTGGGCGCAAGAGACTTCGCCGCGGCGATGGCCGAGAGCATCGAGCGCCAGCTCAAGACCATCATCGAGAGCCTGCCGCAGCCCAACATCTGGACCGAGCACGGCCGCCAATTCGCCGAGCCGCCCACGCCGCGCGTGCTGCTCATCGACGACGGCGCCGAGGCCATCAAGATCCTGCATGAGAAGTTCCCCGAGCACGCGCCGTTCTTCGTGTGCGTCGAGCAGACCCGCCGCGGGGCGCGCATCCTCCACGAGCTCGAGCAAGAGGGAAAGCTCAAGTGCCCGGTGGCCAACGTCGCCGAGACCTGGGCCAAGCTCGAGTGGGAGTCGCCCATGATCGGCCACTCCGTCGTCCTCGAGGTCGACCGCAAGCTCGATCGCCTCGAACAGGCCGGCGTGCCGGCTGCGACGTCGTCCCTCGTCGTCGGCTGCGGTGCCGTCGGCGGCGGCGTCGCCCGCGCCTTGATGTCGCGCGGCATGGCGGTGCACCTCTACGACCGCGACCCGGCCCGATCAGAAGCGTTGCGCGCAGCACTCGTGGCCGAGGCCGGGCCGGCCGCGGCCGCGCGGATCTTCGTGCACGCCACCAAAGAAGAGGCGCTGCCCCACGCCGGCGTGCTGGTCTCGTGCGTCGGCGCCCGCACCCTCGAGCACGAAGACCACGACCTGCTGCCCGACGGCGCGGTGCTCGTGAACGCCGCCTCCGCCGACGACGAGCTCGGCCCGGAGAACCTGCTGCCGTTTCGCAAGACCGGCACCAAAGACGATCGCGGCAACTACTGGAGCGCGTTTCGCGGCAAGGCCGTCAACACCGGCAAGGCCGACGCCGAAGCCCACAGCGACGCCGTGGTCCGCACCAGCTCGGGCAAAGAGCTCTACGTCGTCAACAACGGCTACGTCGTCAACATGACCGGCGAGCGCGACCCGATCCCCGCGCGCTACATCCAGCTCACGCGCGGCCTGTTGTTCCTCGGCGCGCTCACCGCCAAACGCGCCGCCGAGCAAGCGGGCGGCGGCGTCGGCGTCCACGACGTGCCCAGAGAGTGGCAAGAGGGCCTCGTCAACCTCGTGCAGCGCGAGCTCAAGAAGACCGGCGAAGACCTCAAGCAGCCGAGCTGGCACACGAAGAAACAAGACGCCTACGCGCCCGAAGAAGTGCTGCAGCCGCCGGCCGACGTCGTCGCCACCGCCGCCGCCGAAGCCCGCGGCGAATTCGTCACCTGGGACGACCAGCTCGTGACCGCCGAGCAGCAGGCCGCCGTCGATGCCGAGCGCATGAAACAATTCCGCGAGGTCGCCGGCGTGCTGGGGATCAACGGTTCATCCGCCGCCGGGTCCGCCGACAGCGACGGCCACGCCCGCGTCTACGGCTACAAGATCGGCCCCACCGCACGCGGCGATCCCGAGCGCCAGGTGGCCGCGGTCGTCGACGGCAGCGACACCTTGAGCCTCGAAGGGGCCGCCCTGCACAAGGCCTCGGTGGCCCTGGGCCGGCACTTCAACACCCAGTTCAAGGTCAGCCTCAAAGCCCCGGGCCTGCAGGGGTCGCCGTTCGTCGACAAAGCGCGGGTGGCTTTCGTCGAGGGCAAGACCGTCGATGCGGGGGCCGCGCCGTCGACCGGCAAAGACCGCTTCGCCGAGCACTTCGGCCACTTCCTGCGGGTCATCAGCGGTCCGCTGTTGCTCTCGCGCCTCAAGCGCACGCCCACCGAAGACGACGTCGGCGCCGAGCTCAAGAAGCTGCTGCTGGTGACGCACGACGTCGACATGACGCCGTGGCTCGACGCCCTGGCCCGCTCAGCAGACGCTTCCGACCAACGCCTGCTCCAAGCTCTGAGACGCTGACGCGCTCAAGAGCCGAGGCAATCAAGACCTGAGGCTCAAGACTGATGAGTGCAGAGCCGACGCTCACCGACGCGAGGCCCTCAGGCCGCGCTCTGGCCGAAGCTGCGCAGCAAGAAAAAGATGACCACGCCGGTGACCGAGACGTAGAGCCAGGCCGGCAGCAGCAGGCGCGTGATGCGCTTGTGGGTCTGGAAGCGGCGCGTGCCGGCGAACCAAAAGGCCGCGAGCGCGCCAGGCACGATGACGACCGACAGCAGGATGTGGCTGATCAGGATGACGAAATAAATCGTCCGAACCGCACCGTCACCTGTAAATTTGGTGTCGCCGTGGACGTAGTGATAAATCACATACGACACGAGGAAGCAGCCCGACGACGCGAACGCAGCCACCATGCAGTATTTGTGCAGCTGCGGCTTCTTTTGCTTGATGAAGATGAGGCCGATCACGAGCAGGGTCGCCGACAGCGCGTTGAAGCTGGCGTTGACCGCGGGCAGGAAGCGAAGGTCGACGCCGGTGGCGGCGTCGGCGGTGCGCAACACCAGCAGCCAGGTGAGAAACGACAGCGCGACGACGGAGACGACGGCGTTAAAGGCGTAGAAGCGTCGGTCGGTGGCGGGGGCGATCGCGTTCATGATGTCAGTGATGGCAGGGCTGTCGACGTCGACCAACCAGTGACGCGCGGCGGGGTGCCGCACGACGATCGCCATCGCGAGGTTCTTCCGCTCGGTCGGTAACGGCGTGGTTGGAGCGGGTGGGTCGGCGGCTGGATGAGGGTTGACATGGATGTCAACATGGCCGACGACGACGTCATGACCAACTTCGACGACCGCGACACGTTTGCCCCCGGGCTGTTCGCCGGCCTCGGCGTGGCCATCACCGGTGGCGGCTCGGGCATCGGGCGGGCCACGGCCATCCGCTTCGCCGGCCTCGGCGCGCGCGTCAGCCTGTGTGGTCGCCGCAAAGACGCCCTCGACGAAAGCAAAGCCCTCGTCGACGCCGCCGCCGTCGCCGCCGGCTTCGACCCCGCCTGCCTGGTGCAGACCGCCGACGTCAAGAAGCCCGAAGAGCTGCAGGCCTGGCGCGACACCACGCTCGCCACGTTCGGCGCCCAC
>JBKJNL010000867.1:0-5528 GCA_046593615.1 Myxococcota bacterium
GGTGCCGTAGCGCTGTGCGATGAGCTGCACGAGGCCGCACGGCTCGAAGCGCGAGGGCACGAGCACGGTGTCGGCGCCGGCGTAGAGGCGGCGCGACAGGCCTTCGTCAAAGGCCGACTTGAACCAGATGCGCCCCGGGTGCTGCAGCATCTTCTGGTGCAGCTGGGCCGCGAGATCGCGGTCGCCGTCGCCGAGCAGAGCCACGGTGGCGCCGCGGGCGATGAGGCCTTCGAGGGCGAACAGCAGCACGTCCCAGCCCTTCTGCGCGGCCAGGCGGCCGATGGCCGTGACGAGCAGGCCCGGTGGCGGATCCTTCAGGCCGAGCTCTTCGATGAGCGCCTTGCGGCAGGCGGCCTTGCCGTCGGGCTCCACCGACGAAAACGGCACCGGCAGCGCGGCGTCGGTGGAGGGATCGAAGCGGACGACGTCGATGCCGTTGACGACGCCACGCAGGCGGTGCGAGCGGCTGCGGTACAGGCCGTCGAGGCCTTCGCCGAACGCCGCGGTCTGGATCTCCTTTGCGTAGCTCGGCGACACGGCGACGACGCGGTCGGCGAACACCGCGCCGCACTTCAACAGGTTGAGCTCGCCCCAGCTCTCGACGCCGCTGGCGTGCCACAGGTCCCGCGGCAGCGACGTCAACGCGAATGCGCTCTTGGGAAAGCGTCCCTGGTGGGCGTTGTTGTGGATGACCTGCACGGTGCCGATGCCCCGGGCCGCGCCGCGGTTCAGCGACGTGCGCAGCGCGGCCACGGCAAGGCCGGCGTGCCAGTCGTGGGCGACCAGCACATCGGGCGACGTGGCTTCGGCCACGTAGGCGGCGGCGCGCGCGAGGGCGATGAAGCGCAAGCCGTCGTCGTCGTAGTCGTAGAGGTGGGGGCGGTCGTAGAGCGTCGGGAAGTCGACGGCGGTGACGTCGACGCCGGGGAAGAGCGGGCCGGTCAGCAGGCGGCCCTGGATGTCGAAGCTGGTGCCGACGTCGGTGGGGAAGCTCACCTTGAGGTGGCTGCGCTCGACGAGGCGCGGGCACGACGGGCTCTGCAGCAGCTTGCGGTAGGCCGGCAGCAGGCAGGTGACCTCGTGGCCCATCGAGCCGAGCGCCCGCGCGAGCCCGGAGACGGCGTCACCGAGGCCACCGGATTGAGCCAGCGGTGCCAGCTCCGACGAGACAAAGAGGATCTTCACGGGCGGCTGCGTATTGCTTTGGCGTGCGACGGTCGAGGGCGTCGCGGCGCAGGACGCGTTGACGGTCCACTGCCAGGCCGCGCCGTCCCTGCCGACCTCTCCCCCCCGCCCCCCTCTCCACAGGATGTGGAGAGGGGGGAGGAGAGCGAGGTCGGGGGCGTCTCAGGGCGGCATCTCGGGGCGGCGTCGACGGGGCGGCGTTGACGGGGCGGCGTTGACGGGGCGGGGGCGACGGGCGACGTCGACGACATGAGCCGCAAGGTAGCCCTGCTCTCGACCGGTGGGACCATCGAGAAGACCTACAACGAGAGCGACGGCACCATCACCAACCAGCGCTCGGTGCTGGAGATCATGCTGGCCTCGCTCGTGTTGCGCGGCGTCGTCATCGAGCGCGTGCCGGTGATGAACAAAGACTCCCTCGACATGACCGAGGCCGATCACGAGCGCATCGCCACCGTCGCCGCCGTCTACGCCGACAGCCACGACGGCCTGATCGTCACCCACGGCACCGACCGCCTGCAGAACACCGGCGAGAAGCTCGTGCAGCGTTTGACGTCGTCACCGCGGGTGCCGATCGTGCTCACCGGCGCCATGCGGCCCTACGAGCTGCGCAACACCGACGCCATGCAGAACCTCACCGAGGCTCTGCTCGCGGTGCAGCTGGCCGAGCCCGGCATCTACGTGGCCATGCACAACCAGGTGCTGCGCTTTCCCGGCGTCATCAAAGACCACCTGGCCATGCGCTTCATCAAGCCCTGAGCCGGCCCCTGCGCTCGGTCAGTCGGACTCGACCTCGACGCCGATGGTGCCGTCGTCGTCTTTCTTTTTCTGGGCCGCGGCTTCTTCGGGTGTCAGCTCGATCCAGGCGACGGCGTTCACCGAGCTGACCTTGCCGTCGCCGTCCTCGACGATGGCCTGCAGGATCGCCAGGCCGTCGGCGCAGACGCGCGCGGCGTTGCTCTGGAGCGCGGCCTCGATCTCGGCGAGCGGCACCGGCTCCGACGACGTCATCACGTAGCGCACGCTCTCGACGCTGTCGGCCGGCGCAGACCCGTGAATCACCGGGATCGGTTTGCCGCAGCGCTTGCCGACCGGCCCGACGCGGTCTTCGTCGACGGTGAACACGGCGCGCGGCGGCTGGCGGGTGGTCGCGCAAGCCCCGACGCCGACGACGACGCCCGCGAAACACAACGCGGCGGCAGCGTGCTTCACGCCGCGCCCTTCTTCTTGCGCGTGCGCTCTTCGTCGCTGATCGCCTGGGTGCGCGACTTCTCGAGCACGAGCTTCAAGGACTCGGTGGTCTTGTCGCGCTCTGGCCCGCTGAGCCCGAGGATCTCCTGCAGGGCCTCGCCGATCGTGTCGAGGTACTTGGTCATGTAGTCGCGCTTCTTGATCTCGTCGGTCTCGCGACGACGACGACGCAGGAAGCGCTGCAGGCGACGGCCGGCCTCCATGATCGCCAGGCGCATCTCTTTGAGCACCTCGGGATAGTGGGCGATGGCCTCTTTCGACTCTGACGTGTAGGGCACCCAGGCCGAAGCGATGTGCACCAGGATGACAAGAGGTCCGGTGGGCAAGGCCCCCCGCGACTGCTGCACCTCGTACGACCTCCACGGCGCCGACATCACCGACTTCGTCATGGCGCATGCCGATGCCTGATACAGCAAAGGAACGCGGTTGGCGAAGCGGAACACCTTTGCCATCTCGTCAGAGCGCAGGTCTTTGCTGTACAGAATTCCGCACTCCACCTGGAAGGGGTTGCCCCGGTAGATGGCCGGCGGGCGGGTCACGGCGGTGACAAAGATGTTCTCGCCCAGCACGAGGACGTCGGCGCCGTCTTCGTCTTTTTCGATGCGCACCTTGTCGACGGGCGGCGCGGGCTGCGGGATGTCGACCGGCGTCGGCGGAACCGATTGCGGCAGCATGGTTTGCGGCGGCGCGCTCATCGCGAACAGGTCGAGGGTGTCTTCTTTGCGGGCGCCTTTGGCCGTCAGCTTCGACTGCTTCTTCTTCTTCTTCTTCTTGTCGTCGTCGCCGGCCTTTTCGGCCGCCGCCGACAACGCGCCCTGCTCGGCCTGCTTCTTCTGCTCGTCGGTGAGGATCGACTTCGGCCCCACGGGCTTCTCGGGCGTGAGGTGCTCGAGGTCGTCGTCGTCTTGCAGGTTGGCCCGGTCGCCGAACAGCGCGTAGAGGCCCTTGATGAGCGCTTGTTCGCCGATGGGCGAGAGGCACGATGTCGGCGGCGCCATCAGCTTGGTGGCCTGCAGCACGTTGTAGAGGGCCTCGGCCTGCGGACGCGACAGCGACTGCGACGATGTCGTCGGCTTGAAGCCGGCCTGCTCGATGATCGAGTTGGCGATGGGCGTCGTGACCCGCGAGAAGCTCGTCGACAGGAACGTGCCCAGGTGCTGCTTGCCGGCGTCTTGCAGCAGGCGCTGCAAGGTGCCGAGCTCGACGCCGTGGGGGTGCGGCTTGATCTCGACGGGCTCGCGGGGCAGCTCGTGGATCACGCGCGGCATGTCAAAGGTCTCAGACGTCGCCGCCTGGCCGCGCTCGGTGGCGGCTTTGGTGGCGGCCTTGTTGAGCTTGAAGAGCACGCGCGAGTGCGGGTTCGCCAGCGCCGTCTGCTTCAAATAGGCCTCAACACCGTGACGACCTCCTTTGTATTGGCCGGTCAACAGAATCTCGATCGAGGTGCCCGACTCTTTCTGCTTCCACCAGTCGCTGTCGTCGACACCCTGGCGCTCGAACTTGGGGGCGTTCTTGGCAGTGTCGATAAAGAGCTCGACCCGTTGCGGGCGACCTCCTTTCATCTTGGACACCACGATCGAGGGCTCGCCCGTGGTCATCTGGCCGTACATCACGGCCGCCGAGATGCCGATGCCCTGCTGGCCGCGCGACTGCTTGAGGCGGTGGAACTTCGAGCCGTAGAGCAGCTTCGCGAAGATCTTGCCGATCTCTTCTTTGGGGATGCCCGGGCCGTTGTCTTCGATGCGCACCTTGTAGCGGGTGGGGCCGTTGGGCTGCGCGGCGGGCTCGACCTCGGTGATCTCGACGGTGACGTCGGGAAAGATGCGGGCCTCTTCACAAGCGTCGAGCGCGTTGTCGACGGCCTCGCGCACCGCGGTCAGCAGCGCCTTTTGCGGCGAATCAAAGCCGAGCAGGTGGCGGTTCTTCGAGAAGAACTCGCTGACGGCGATCTCGCGTTGCTTGGGCTGCTTGCGATCCGGCGTCTCCGCGGCCGTCAGCACTTCATCTTCCGGCTTGGTCTTCTTCTTGGCGGCCATCTCACACCTCGGCGGGGCTGTCGCTTATCACGATCGGAGTGGGCTCACTCGTCGGCGACGTGGCCGACCACGCTGACACCGGCGACGCCGACGACGCCGCCGACCGCACAGGCCAACAACGACGGCAACAGCAGCGAGCCAGCGGCTTGCTGCGACGCCGACGACGACGACGCACCGTGCTTTACCCACAAGGCCCAGCCGGTGCCGGCGCCGCCCGCCAGCGCGGTTACAACACCGAGCGCGCCGGTCAGGCCGCCTGCCACGAGCCACGGCGAGAGCGTGCGCTGCGGCTCGCCACCGAGCATGCGCACCGCGACGTCGTCGATCTGGTGCTCGAGCGTGGCCGCGTCGGGGGCCTCGACCCTGGCCCGCATGATCGCCCCGCCGCGGGCGACCTCGAACAGGTGGAGGTCGACGACGAGCAAGCCGCCGCGGCTGCCGACGGTGCCGTAGACGACGTCGGCGGCGGCCGCGGCCGAGACGGCGCCGGCGCAGGCTTCGTCGGCGCACGCCGCGCTGCCGTGCGTGACCACAAGCTCGGGGTTGCGAACAAACGCCGCGTGCACACGCTCCGACAACCGACCTGGCAGCGCGTCGTCGACGACGACGGCTCTCTCGGAGACGGCCGCGTCGGGCTCGGTCGTGGCGCGAACCAAAGGCAAGACCACCACGGGGCGGGGCGGCGGCGCCGGGGGCGCGAGCGAGAGGCACAGCAGCAGCGCAAGCACGCCGGCAATCAAGCAGGTTTCGCCCGTCTCGTCATCGAGGCCCCGTCAACGAGGGCCAGTCATCGAGGGCCAGTCATCGAGGGCCAGTCATCGAGGGCCAGTCATCGAGGCCCCATCAGCGAGGCCCCGTCATCGAGGCCGGTCATCGCTCTTCAGGACCGACGACGGCGACGAGCGACCAGCAACACGCTGCCGAACAGGACCACGGCGACCCCGTCGCTCGCGCCGGCGTTGCCGCCCACATGGGCGCAGCCGCACGTGATGGGTTCATCGACGGGTGGCACGTCGGCCGCCGGGGGCACGCCGAATTCCTGGAAGTCGCCGCAGC
>JBKJNL010000369.1:0-5542 GCA_046593615.1 Myxococcota bacterium
GCCGGTCGCCGGGTCGACGTCGTGCTGCGCGAACCCACGCCCGAGGCCCTTCTCGAAGCCTTGACGGCGCGCCAGACCGGTCGGTGATGCGCGTTTTCTCCTCCGCCGTTGGTGCCTTGGTTGTCGTGTGCGTCGGTGCGCTCGGCCTGCTGGGCGGCTGCCCCGCACCCGACGTCATCACCGCGCAGGACGGCGCCGCGTACCTCGGGCTCGTGTCGGGCACCGCGCTCACCTACGGGGTCAGCGAGGGGCTCACCGAGACCCACACCATCCAGGACTCCGGTGTGCTGTTCGACGGCGTCGCCATCGACGTCATCGCCCGGCAGAACGGCTTCGCCAACGACGAGCGCACGCTCACGTTGGGCGTCGACGTCGAGCAGGTGTCGATCCTGCGCTTTCAGGATTGCATCGCCCGCTGCGGCGCCCTCGACCAACCCATCGCGTTCTTGCAGTGGCCCTTGAAAAACGCGCAGTCGACGTCGGGCGAGGCCGTGGTCACCCGCACCGGCTTCGACGACGACGGCGTGCGCACCGAGCGGCACTCGACGACCGTGTCGGCCCGGTGAGCGTGACGGTGCCGGCGGGCACCTTTGACGACGCCTTTTTGATCGCCTGGACGCGCACCGTCGTCGACGCCGCCGGCGCCGAGAGCAGCGAGATTGCCCAGCTGCACTGGGTGCCCGAGCTCGGCGTGGTCAAGCACGACGCCTTTGATGACACGCGCCTCGAGCTGACCGTCACGCCGTAGCGTTCGTCGTGCGCGCTTCCCCGTTGACGCCCTGGAGGCCCCGATGGCCTTTCTCGACGGAGACGTCACACTGTCGCCATGTCTGAAGCGCTCGCGTTCGAGCTCCCGGTGGCACCGCTGCCGGGTGCCTCTCAGGAGAAAGCCGACCTGCTGTCCCTCGACGAAGCAGGCCTGAAGCAATTCGTCGTCGACGCCGGCGAAAAGGCCTTTCGCGGCAAGCAGCTGTTCGCCTGGCTGCACGAGAAGCGGGCGACGTCGTTTTCGGCGATGACCGATCTGCCGGCGGCGTTTCGCAAGACCCTCGACGACACCGCTTCGCTGCGCCTGCCCGTCGTCGACGACGTCCGCGTGGCCGCCGACGGCACCCGCAAGTATCAGCTGTTGACCGTCGACGGGCACGTGATTGAAAGTGTGTGGATCCCCCATGCATCAGGGCCCGGTCGCCATGCCCTGTGCATCTCGTCGCAGGTGGGCTGCGCCATGGGCTGCACCTTTTGCGCGACCGCTGCGCTCAAGCTGACGCGCCACCTGACGGCCGGCGAAATCGTCGGGCAGGTCTACGCCGTCCTCGACGATCTCGCCAAGCACCTGCCTGAAGACCCGCCGTTGCCGTCGGCAAAGATGCGCTTCCGCTACGATCCCGAGCCCGGGCACGAAGAGGCAGCCGAAGCCGACGACGATGCACAAGGCTTCGTCGACGATGACAGAATCGGCCGCCCCAAGCGTCGCATCCAAAATATTGTGTACATGGGCATGGGCGAGCCTCTGCACAACCTCGAAAACGTCATCCAGAGCGTGCGGCTCTTGACCGACGCCAAAGGGCTCGGCTTGTCGCCGCGTCGCTTGACGGTGTCGACGTCGGGCGTGGTCTCGGCGCTGGAGCGCCTCGGTGGCGAGACCAACATCCACCTGGCCGTCAGCTTGAACGCCACCACCGACGAGGTGCGCAAGCAGATCATGCCGGTGACGAAGCGCTGGGACATCGAGGCCTTGCTGGCCGCATGCCGCGCCTTTCCCGCCGAGCGCCGCCGCCGCATCACGTTCGAGTACGTGCTGCTGAAAGACGTCAACGACACCGACGCCGACGCGCGCCGGCTGGTGCAGCTGCTCAAGGGGTTCACCACCAAGGTGAACTTGATTCCCTTCAACCCGCACCCGCTGGCGCCATTTGGCCGACCCAACGACGAGCGCGTCGATTCGTTTCGCCGCGTCCTCGACAACGCCGGCGTCGGCTGCTTCGTGCGCACCACCCGCGGCCTCGACATCGACGCCGCCTGCGGAATGCTGGGCGCCAAGAAGCTCGAAGCCGCGCGCAGCGGCGCGTTGCCAATAGTTGGCTGAGGCTGGTGACGACGTCGACGGCTGACGACGGCTGACGATCAGCGTCTGGCGATCAGCGCTGGCGGTCAGGCAGCGAGCGCCGCCTGGATCCCTTGCAGCGCCTGCGACTTCTCGCGCGACAACGTCGAGTGCGAGACGCCGGCGTCGCGGGCGATGGTGTGCAGCGGCTCACCGAGCAGCGTGCGGCGCATGACCATCTTCTGGCGGCGCGGCAGCGCGGCGACGGCGTCGTCGATGCGCTGCAGGTTCCGCTCGCGCACCAGCCGCTCTTCGCGCTCGGCCGGCGACGGGTCGGTGGACGCCAGCTCGAGGTCGTCGACGGCGGCGTCGCGGGCGGCGCGGCGGCACACGAGGCGCTGGTGGTCGATGACCTCGCAGCGCAGGCGGTGGAACAGGAACGCCGAGAGGGTGCACAGCGCCGGCTCCCAGGCGCAGAAGTGGCGGGTCAGGCAGCGGACCGTGAATTCCTGCACGAGGTCGTCGACGTCGGCGGCCTGCAGGCGACCCTGGCCGAGGCGGCGCACGCGCTGCTCGATCCACGTGCGCAGCGCCTGGGCAAAGGCCTGGCGCACGGCCGGGGTCGCGCGCTTGTGCCGCACCAACATGCCGAGGTCGTCGAGGCCGAGGCGGTCGAGGGACAAGCGGGGGCTCAGGGGGGCACACATGACTTCGTTCTCCAGGCTCTCCCTTGGCCCGAGGGTCGCCAGAATCAGTCGCATGTCACGCACAATCGTGTGATAAATCGGGCTGTTATGTGGACTTGATAGGGACGCGCCGGCGACCGCGCGGGCCCGCAGGCCAGCCCGGTGGCGGAGCCACCGATGACGGGGCAGCCTGCGCCCATGCGGCTCTCCTCGTTGTCTTCGTCGGTCGCGCTGTGCCTCGGCTCGGGCGTCACCCTCGTTGCCGTCGCTGGCTGCGGTGGGCCCGAGCCCGTGTTCGACGACGACATCGGCGTCGAAGCCATCCCGGTGGCACCGGGCGAGGCGGCCGGCACCTTTGCCCTCAAGGTCATCAACACCACGCTGGTGCATGTTCCGGTGTTTGGTGATTTTGCTGGTGGCGGCACGAATTATCGTCTTGTGAAACGCACCTGGGACGCCGACGCCGAGGTCTACAACCAGACCTCGCTGCTGTGCGGCGGCTTCAACGTCGAGGTCTCGGGCGTGACCACCACGCTGCCCGAGTCGACGTACCGCGCGGTGCCCGAGAGCACCGCCGAGCGGGTCACCGTCGACGAGACCGGCGCCTATGCCCAGGCCGACCACCTGCAGCTGTGGGGCCTGCGCGACCTGCCCGATCCCTTCGCGACCGCCTTGCCGACCTCCAAAGAAGAGGCCGTCGACGCGCCCTGGACCAATCGCATCTACGACATGGATGAAGACGAAAATCCCGGCGTCACCGCCGTCATCTCGGGCGCCGTCGAAGGCGAGGTCTTCATCATCCAACGAAAGACCGTGACCACCCACGGCGTCGTCCTCGGGCCCGACCGGGCGATCGGCCTGGCCGAGAACACCAACGAGGTGCTGCAGCTCGGCAACACCAACGCGCTGCTCGACCGCCAGTCCGAAGGCAACAGCGAGCCCCACCCCGATCCCAAGCGCTCGTGGTTCGAAGAAGTGCGCGTCGCCGACGACGTCGACTGCGACTTCGTCGTGGGCGCCGAAGACGCCGGCCTGCTCTCGAAGTTCGCGCCCTTCCCGGACTGACGCCATGGCCAAGACCGCGTTGCTGGCGCTCGGAACGAGCGTGTTCTCCGAGATGACCGCGCTGGCGACACAGCACGGGGCCATCAACCTCAGCCAGGGGTTCCCCGACTTCGAAGGACCCGTCGCTGTCGTCGACGACGCCGTCGCCGCCCTGCGCGGCGGCCACAACCAATACGGGCGATCGATGGGCGTGCTGCCCCTCGTGAACGCAGTGGCCCGGCACCAGAAGCGCTTCTACGACGTCGACGTCGACCCGCTGCGCGAGGTGGTCTGCACGGCCGGCGCCACCGAAGCCCTGGCGGCGACGTTCATCGGCCTGCTCGACCCGGGTGACGAGGTCCTGCTGCTCGAGCCGTTCTACGACGGCTACCCCGCCGGCATCGCCATGGCCGGCGCCGTGCCGAAGATCGTGACGATGCGTTGGCCCGACTTCGCCGTCGACGTCGACGCGCTCGCGGCCCAGATCACGCCGCGCACGCGCATAATCGTCGTCAACAACCCGCACAACCCCACCGGCCGCGTGCTGACCCTCGCCGAGCTCGACGGCATCGCCGCCCTGTGCGTGAAGCACGACCTGATCGCCGTCAGTGACGAGGTCTATGAGCACCTCACGTTCGGCGAGCGGCACGTGCCGCTGTGCACGCGCCCCGGGATGCGCGAGCGCACGGTGACCGTGTCGTCGTCGGGCAAGACCTTCAGCTTCACGGGCTGGAAGGTGGGCTGGGCCAGCGGTCCGGCCGACCTCATCGCCGGCGTGCAACGCGCCCACCAGTACCTGACCTTTGCGGCCTCGACGCCGCTGCACGTGGCCATGGCCAGCGCCCTCGATCGCCTCGACGACGACGCCGTCGCCGAATTCCAGGGCGCCTACCGCGCGCGCCGCGATTTCGTCGTCGCGCTGTTGCGCGAGATCGGCTTCGACGTCGCCGTCCCCGCCGGCGCCTACTTCTGCCTGGCGCGCATCGATCAAGAGCGCGCCCCCGTCCTCGACGACAAAGCCTTTGCCAGAAAGCTCATCGAAGACGCTGGCGTCGCCGCCATCCCGCCGTCGGCATTCTACGCCGCCGACGTCGACGAGGGCCGCAAGCTCTTGCGCTTCGCCTTTTGCAAGAAGCAATCGACCCTCGACGAGGCCGCGCTCCGTTTGCGCCGTTGGCACCAGCAGCGCTGATCACGCGCTGATCACGCGCTGATCGAGCGCTGAACGGCGAGCGCGAATCGGCAGACATGCGCGGAGCGCCGCGTCATCGGGCCGTTGCCCGAGGGCATTGCCTGCCGGCCCGGGCGCCCTACGGTCCGCGCCATATGTCGAACGCAATTTCCCGGCTGGCGCTGCTCGCCACCGTCGTCGCCGTCGCCGTCGCCACTGGTCCCGCCGCTGCCGCCGTCACGGTGGTGCAGGCGCCGAACCCGTTCGACCGCGGCTTCGAGCAGCTGCCCGACCTGCGCCTGGTGCGCGGCGCCTCGCCCAAAGACATCGAGCTCACCGTCACGGCCGACGCCGACGAAGCCTGGACCGTGACCACGGTCGGTCCGTGGATGACGGCGACGCCGACGTCAGGAACCGGACCTGCAACCATCCGGTTGCGTTTCGACGGCGCTGCGTTGAACGCGCTCTCCGACCCCGAAGGCAGCGTCACGGTCACGGGCGGCAACGTCGTCACCACCGCCGTCACCTGGGACATCTGGCCCAAGGTCATCGACGGCCCGCTCGTCACCGGCTCTGACGCCGCGGCCTTGCGCG
>JBKJNL010000422.1:0-10652 GCA_046593615.1 Myxococcota bacterium
CATGAAGTGCGCCCTGACCCACACGATCCTGCCCGGCCCGCGTATGAAGATCCGCTGGGACAAGACCGCACTCAAAGAGATCTTTGATTTCGGTCAATGGATCTTTGTTTCGACGCTATTTTCGTTTCTGGCCGGCCGCTGGGACACCTTTTCATTGGCCCGGCTGCAGGGATTTGCTCTCCTGGGTGTGTATGGTCAGGCGGCCAACATCGTCAGCGTTCCCAATCAGATCTCGATCCAGGTCACCAACACGATTCTGACACCGGTTCTGGCTGACGCCTTTCGTGGTTCCATTGCCCAGATGCGCGAGCGGCTGACCGAGGCCCGCAAGGCCTACCTGCCGGCGGGTGCGCTGCTCTTCCTCGGGGCGGCGACGACGGCGCCGGCGTTTTTCTTGATCGCCTACAAGCCGAACTTCCACGCCGCCGGGCCCATCGCCCAGGTGTTGATCCTGCCGGCCTGGCTGAGCTTCGTGCAGGAGGCCTCTTCGCGCGCGCTGCTGGCCGCCGGCGACGGACGCGGCCTGGCCAAGACCAACGCCGTCAAGGTCGTGGCCACGGTGCTCTGCACGTTGATCGGCTTCAGCTACTTCGGCTTCTGGGGGTTCATCGTCGGCAACGCCGTCGGGGCCCTCGTCGGCGTGGTCGTCGTCGGGGTCCGCCTGCGCATGCACGGCGTCTACGTGCTGGCCGGCGACCTGCTGGCCACGCTGGCCTTTGTCGTCGTCGGGGTCGCCGCCTGCGGCATCCCGATCCTGGTCGCCCCATTGGGCCCGCGCATCCCGTCGTCGTGGTTCGGCACGGCGCTGCCGGTGGGCGGCGTGCCGCTGCACCCGGCGTGGTGGACCCTGGTGTCGTGCGTCGTCGTCTGCGGGCCGCTGGCGCTGGTGGTGCTGCGCCTGGTGCGCGAAGCCCGGGCCAACGCCAACGCCGATGCCAGCAGCTGACCCGCCCTACGCTTTTTTCCGGAACACGAGCCACACGCCAAATCCGACGACGAGGATGGCGACGTAGACGGCAAAGACCCGGGGGTTGCTCCAGATCATGGCCGCGAGCGCGAGCACCGTCAGCACCAGCGAGACCGCGGGCACGACGGGGTAGCCCGGCGTCTGGTAGGGCCGCTCCAGCTCGGGCTCGAGCTTGCGCAGGCGGAACAGCGCGATGGTCGAGAAGAAGTAGAGCGTCAGCGCGCCAAAGATGGCGATGGTGATGATGTCGCCGGTCTTGCCGGTGAACAGCGCCAGCAGGCCGACGCCGAAGTTGACGACGAGGGCGACGACAGGCGTGCCGCGGCCTTCGTGCAGGCGGCCGATGGCCTTTGGCAAGAAGCGCGAGCGCCCCATCTCGAGCAGGGCCCGCGACGACGCCAGGATGATGCCGTGGAAGCTGGCGATGAGGCCGAGCAGCCCGAAGTTGGTCATCACCTTGAAGAGCAGGCCGTCGCCGTGCATCTGCTTGATGGCCATCGGCAGCGGCGAATCCGACGTCGCGCCGTCGACGCCGTTGACGAAGTAGACGGCCTTCCAGCCGGCGACGCCGACCGAGCCGAAGAACACGATCATGGCCAGCACCACGAGGGTGCCCATCGCCGAGAGGAAGCCCCGGGGCAGGTCCTTCTGCGGGTTCTTTGCCTCTTCGGCGATGTTCGCGACGCCTTCGATGGCCAGGTAGAACCACAGCGCAAACGGCAGCGCGAGAAAGACGCCGCCCCAGCCGTTGGGCATGCCGTCTTGCGAAAAGGTCTCCCACTTGAAGCCCGGCAGGGCGACGGCGCCAAAGACCAGCAGCTCGACGACGGCGATGATGGTGATGACCAGCTCGAAGCTGGCCGACAGCTTCACGCCCCACATGTTGATGGCGGTGAAGATCACGTAGGCCGCGAGCGCGACGACGTTGATGACGGTGACGAGGTCGCCGGGCTGCTCGGTGACGTGCAGCCAGGTCCGCAACGCGTCGCCCCAACCGATGTTGATGTAGCTGCCGATGGCAAAGGCGATGGCCGGCGGCGCGAGGCAGTACTCGACGATCTGGGCCAGGCCGACGACGAACGCGGTCTTTTCGCCAAAGGCCCGCTGGGCATAGACGAACGCGCCGCCGGCCCGCGGGATCGCACAGCTCAGCTCGGCGTAGCCGAGGACGAAGGTCACGTAGAGCGCGGTGGCGATCAGGGTCGCCGCGAGCATGCCGTAGGGGCCGCCGGTCTCGAGCCCGAGGTTCCAGCCGAAGTAGCTGCCCGAGATGACGTAGCCGACGCCGAGACCCCAGATCATGAGCGGGCCGAGGGTGCGGTGCAGCGTCTGCGAAGGGGCGTGCGTCGGGGCCTGCGTCGGGACGGTGGGGTCGGACATGCCCCGTTCTCTGCCGAGCGACCGCCTTGTGTCTATGGTCCCGCATGCAGATCTTGAAACGCGCCGCCCTCGCTTTTGCGGTCGGCGGCTTCGTCGCCAACGTCGTCGCCATGGCCGTCGGCCCGGGGGCGCTGGCCTGGTTCCAGACGCCGTCGCTCGGTCAGGCCCTGTGCGACTGCGCGAAGCTCTCCGAAGAGATGGGTGCGGCGATGGTTCGCCTGCAGCTCATCGCCATGGCTTCGGGCGGCTTCGTGTTCGCCATCGCCACCATCATCGGCTCGTTGCTCATCGACCGGCGCCGCCAGCGCAGCGGCCTCGACCTCGTCAGAGCCGGGCCGGCGGGTCCGACGGGGCCGTAGCCGACGCTCCTTTGGCAAGCGCCGACGACGTTCATTGCAGCGGCGGAAACCCGGCCGTCGTCGTCGACACAAACGTCGGAGCAGCACCCGGCACCAGCGGCTGCGCCGTCAAGAACAGCGCGCTCGCGCCGGCAAAGCGCGGCAACACCGCCCGCGTGCGCTCTTCGCCGAGGGCCACGCAGGCGGTCGACAAGGCGTCGGCGATGACGACGTCGTCGGCAACGATGGTGCAGCTGACGAGGTCGTGGGTGACGGGCGCGCCGGTGGCCGGATCGAGGATGTGCGGGTAGCGCCGCCCCTGCGACGTGAACGCCTCGCGGTAGGTGCCCGACGTCGACAGCGCGCGCAGCTGTCCGCCGGCGGTCGTGAGCGGCACGGTGACTTCGACGGCGTCGGGGGCGGCGTCTTGGGCGGGGACGTTGACGCCCACCTTCCACGGGCCGGTCAAGCCCTGGCCGGCGACCACGACCTCGCCGGCGACGTCGACGAGGGCGTCGCCGAAGCCGCGCTCGCGCAACACCGCCATGACCGCCGCCGCCGCCGCACCGTCGCCGACGCTGGTGACGTCGACGACGAGGTCGGGGCGATCCTTTGTCAGGCCACCGCCGCCGACGTGCAGCAGCGCGATGCCGGTGCGCGCCTTTGCCGCGGCGATCCTCTCCGCCGATGGCGGCTCGGTGACCTTGCCCTTCTGCGCCGCCGAGAAGCCCCAGGCCTCGAGCAGTGGGCCGATGGTGATGTCAAAGGCGCCGTCGGTCTTGGTGCCGACGTCGAGGCAGGTGGCGATGAGCGCCCCCAGACCGGGCGACACCGGCAGGGCCCGGGTCCACGCCGTGCGGTTGAAGCGGGCCAGCTCAGAGTCGCGCTGCCACAGCGAGAGCTGCCGTTCGACCTCGACGAGGGCGGCTTCGATGGCCGGCCGCAGCGACGCCGCCCGCGCCAGCGCCGTGGGCTCGCGGGCGATGAGCGTCACGTGCCACTCGCTCGCAAAGATCTCGCCGTGCAGCTTCACCGCCTGGGGCAGCGCCGCCTTTGGGATCGCCGCTTTTTGTGTCGCCGCTTGAGTTGACGTCGTCGACGTCGATCCATCGCAAGCCCCCAGCAACGCCAGCGCGAGCAACGGCAGCGCGAGCTGGGCGATCAGCGTCGCGCCTCTCACACAGACCCCGGGCGGGCCACGTCGGTGGCCGGCAGGAAGCGGGCGTTGAACGCCGCGCGCGACGACGACAACGCCTGGATGCGCTGCCGCAGCTCGGGGGTCTCTGACAGCGACGAAAACGACGACGCCGGCAACGCCAACAACCGCGTCGGCTGCGACGTCGTCACCGAGGCGCTGGCCGGATCACCCGACAGCAGGCTCATCTCGCCAAACACATCGCCGGGCTGCAGCACCTTGAGGCGCATCGACCCGAGCGCAGCACCGCCGGTGCCGTCCGCCGACAGCCGGGCGGTGACGTCGACGCTGCCGGTCAGCACCACGAACAGGCCCGGCGAGGGCAGGCCCTGGGCCACGACGACGACGCCGGCTTCGAGCAGTCGCTCTTCAAAGCCCGCCGCCACCGCCGACAGCATCGCGGGCGACAGCCCCTCGAACACCGGCGAGCTCATGAGCACGCCGTTCTTCAAGCGCTCAGAGCAAAACGCGTCGAGCACGGCGCGGACGTTGCGATCGAGCGTGCACAGCTCGCCGAGGGTCGCGCGCGAGATCTCGAGCAGCTCGGTGGTCTCTTCGGCGACGACGGAGGCGCTGCGGGGCCGCTGGGCGACGATGGCGATCTCGCCAAAGAAGCCGCCTTCTTCGACGTGGCCGATGACGACGGCGGCTTCGTGGGCGGCGCCCTGGCGCTCGACCCGCACCCGGCCGCGCGCGACGACGAAGAGGGAGTCGCCGTCTTCGCCTTCGGCGACGATGACGGCGCCGGGCTCGGCCTCCCAGGCCTTGAGCTCTTTGACGAGCAGCTCAAAAGTCTGCGGCGACAGCCCCGAGAACAGCGGCACCGAGGCCGGCCGCTGCAAGGTCACGCTGCCTTCGGGACGCACCGTCAGCGCGGCCAGCGTGCCGGCGTCGACGATGTCGTCGTCGTCACCGTCGAGATCGAGCGATGCCTCGCTGGCTTCGCCGTCGTCGTCGTCAGGCAAGACCTCGATCGCGCCGTCGTCGGCGTCGTCTTTGGCGTTGGCGTTGTAGGGGTCGTCGGCGTCGTCGGGCGGGATGTCGAACGGTTCACCCTCGGCCGAAACCTCCGGCGGCGGCGGCGGCGGCCCGGCGGTCTGCTCGCTGGCCCGCTCGCCGACGTCCCCCGGTGTCGGATCGACGACGAGGGCGGCGCCCATGCTGGCTGGCAGCTCGACGAGGGCCCGCTCGCTCTGCTGGTCATGCTGGGCGTAGAGGTTCGCCAGCGTGCGGTGGGTCTCGTCGTGCGTGGCGTCGAGCGCGAGGATGCTCTTGCAGGTGGCGATGGCCCGGAACAGCAGCCCCTGGGCGGCGTAGGCGCCAGCGAGGGCCTGGTATTCGCGGATGGCCGGGCCGGTCTTTCCGGCGCGCTGGTAGAGCTCGGCGAGGGCCCGCCGGACCTTCAGGTCTTGGGCGTTGTCGCCGAGGATCGCCGCCAGCCGCTGGGCCTCGCGGGTCTGCGCTTTGTCGAGGCCGTCGACGTCGGCCGAGCCAGAGCGGGCCGCGGGTGCGTCGGCGCGCGACGCCGACCGGGAACGAAAGAGGGACACGGGGGCTCCGCTGTGCTGGAGAATTCGGCTGGGGTCGGCGCGCGCGTCGGCTTGTTCGTCGACCAGCGAGACCGGCTCGCGCCTGGCCCGCGAGCGCGCCGAAAGACTATTCAGGGCTGGCGATTTTCGTCGTCAAGCTGTATTGTGTTTTCGCGCCCGACGTCAACGAAAACACACGAATCGTGTAGATGCCGTCGAGCGGCAGGGTGGCCACGATGCGCTCGTTGTCGACCTGGCCGTCAGACGTGGCCAGGATCTGCGCCCCGTCGAGGCCGAGCAGCTGCAGGTCGAGGTCGGCGTCGCCGTGTGAGAAGGTCAAATCAATGGTGATTTGCTTGCTCGCGCTGCCTTCGATTGCATAATAATCTTCGTCGGATTCGCAGATGCCCGCGGTGGTCGTCGTCTCATCGCCGACCAGCGTGGCCCGGTCGGCGACCACGTCGTTGGGTTCGGCGTCGTCGGGGACGCAGTCGGTCTGGTTCTCTTTGGCGAACGTGATCGCGTAGTCGCCCTGCTGGCCAAAGGCGCCGACGGCCCGCACAAACAGCGGTCCGGTGGTCGTCGCGTCGAAGCCCACCGTCGAGGCGCCGGGGCCGATGGCCGAGCGCTTGAGCACGTCGCCGGCGGCGTTCTCGATCGACAGCACCACCCGCAGATCGTCGTCGGCCGGAACCGCGCGCACCACGAGCCGCTCGAAGTCTTCGACGGCGATCTGCCAGCGGTCGGCGTCGGCCTGTGGCCCGGTGCCGCACAGCGCGCGCTGCTCGGTGACCGCCACCTGCCCGTCGGCACTGACGTTCGGCACCACCAGCAGGCGCGGGGCGTCGTCGTCGTCGTCGACGCCGCCTTCGGTGCCTTCAAAGGCGTCGGCGCACACCGGCGCGGGATCGATGCGCAGGTGCAGCGTGTAGGTGCCGCGGGCGTTGCCGAAGGGCCGCACGCGCACATAGACGCGGCCGCCGTCGCGCACGCGGGCCGAGAGCACCTCGGGCTCGTCGACGCCGGCGCTGCTGTCGAGCACGAGGCCGGCGACGTCGACAAAAGCGAGGTCGAAGTCGGCGGCGCTGGGGTCGAAGGAGACGGTGGCGGTGAGGCGCTCGTCGGCCCCGAGGTCGACGGCGTAGATGTCTTGGTCGCCGGGGCAGATCTCGGCCTCGAGGTCGACGCCGTTGCGGTTCGGGACATCGGGGCGCTCGATGAACACCGGCTCGATCACGGCAGCGGTGGCCGGCTCGTCGTTGTTGGTGTCGCCTTCAAAGAAGTCGGGCTCGCAGATGCCGGCGCGCGTCTTCTCAAGCACCAGGTCGTAGAACGTCTCGGCCAGCAGGGCGTTCACGCGCACGTAGACGACCTCGTCGACCTGGGCTGTGTAGTTGATGGTCCCGTCGCCGCGCGGCGCGGTCTCGGCGAAGCCCACCGACGTCTCGGCGTCGCTGTCGAGCAGCCACACCGTCGCTCGGGCGATGCCAACCAGCTCGGGCTGGCGCGCGCGCTCGATGACCTGCACGCGCAGCCGATCACCGGCCAGCAGGTCGACCGCGTAGACGTCGTCGTCGCCGGGGCACAGCACCAGGTCGTCGAACAGCCTGGGGGTCTCGCCAGTGATGATCGAGGTCACCTCGGCGCTCTGCGGGGTGTCGGCGTTTTCGAAGCGGTCGTCGATGCAGGCGCCGCCGGGCAGCTCGCAGCGGGCGTTCTCGAGGTTGCAGATCTCGGCGATGGGGCAGTCGAAGTCGTCTTGGCAAGGCGGCGGCGCCACCTGGCAGAGCGCGCTGCGCACGTCGCAGACGAGCGGCGGGTCGCACTCGGAGTCGTCGAAGCACAGGTTCTCCGACTGGCAGACGCCATTGCGCACGTTGCACACGAGCCCCGGGCCGCAGTCGGTGTTGGTCAAGCAGGAGACGCAGCGGCAGGCGCCGTTGCAGCGGGTCGGTGCCAGGCAGTCGTCGTCGCTCTCGCACTCGCCGGTGCAGTCGGTGACGCACAGCCCGAGCGCGGGCTCGCAGGTCTCGAGGGCGGCGTTGCAGGCGGCTTCGGGAAAGCCCTGCTCGGCGAGGGTGCAGGGCACGTCCTCGATGCAGAACAGATGGATCTGGTCGCAGGCCTGGCCGGGCCGGCAGTCGAGCCGCGTGCTGCACGGGCGCGCGGCGTCGTCGCCGGTGCTGTCGCGGCAGCGGCCGAGCGCGCAGAATTGTCCGGCGCCGCAGGGGATGCCGTCGGCCTCGGAGCACTCTTCGCCGAAGCCTTCGCGCAGCTCGCAGAATTGCGCCGGAAACACGCAGCGAAAGGCCACGGTCGGGCAGTCAGTGTCTTGCTCGCAGCGCTCGAGCGGCACGCACAGCCCCTCGGTGCACTGCTCGTCGGGCAGGCAGCCGAGGCCGGTGACGACGCTGCACTGGGTGGGCGGCGGCGGCAGCACCGGCCCGCCGCAGTTGCAGCCTGCGAGCCCCGCGAGCATGGCAAGCACCGAGAGGGAGACGACGGCGACGGCGACGGGACGCATGGTCCGGTGATACCCGGAACCCCCCACCCCGTCGACCGGGTCTGCGGCGCGCGCGGCACCCGCCGGTGCAGTGCGACCTCGAGATCGCACGGCGCAGATCGCAGGCGCAGATCGCAGGCGCAGATCGCCGCCGATTTGCCGGAATCCGGCCGCGCTCCCCATGATTCCCCCTCGTGCCCGGTCTGCTGCTCCTGCTGCCCTTGCTGGTGTCGACGACGACTCCGGCGTCGACTTCGACTCCGGCGTCGACCTCGACGTCGGACGCCTATCTCTGGGAGCGCCACGGCAACGCCGCCGCCGTCGACGACTTTGCCGGCTTCAGCCGCGGCCGCCTGCACGTCCTCGTGCACGACGACCAGCCCCGCTTCGACCGCGGCGACGATGACGTCATGGCCGCGCTGCGCCGCACCCAGCTGCCGGTCGTGGCCACGGTGCGGCTGCAGGTGCTCGACGACGACGTCGTGCTGTCGGCGCTGGCCCGCTTCGCCGGCACCCGGCTCGTGGCCATCGAGGTCGATCACGATTGCCCGTCGTCGAAGCTGCCGGCCTATGCCGCCTGGCTGCAGCGGCTGCGGCCCCGCCTGCGCATGCCGACCACGACGACGACCACGACGACGGCGGCGGCGACAACGACGGCGACGACGACGACGGCAGACATGACCGGGGCGGTGCCGCTCGGCATCACCGCCTTGCCGACCTGGCTCGACCACCCGGCGCACGAGGCCGTCTTTGCCGCCGTCGACGACGTCACCCTGCAGGTGCATGCGGTGCGGCCCGGTCCGCTGCTCGACGCCGAGGCCGCGGCGCTGGTGGCCCGCGCCCAGGCGGCGCGGCCGTCGATCCGCATCGCCCTGCCGACCTATGCCGTGACCTTGAAAGACGGCGGACACCGCCACGCCGACGTCGACGCCGTCACCGCCGTCCGCCGCGGCGTCGCCCACGCCAGCTGGTTCCGCTTTCCGGCCGCGCGCGGCGTCGACGGAGCCGACGGAGCTGACGGAGCCGACGGAGCCGCCAGAGCCGACGACCAGAGCGGATGGAGCCTCGCGACCTTGCGCCACGCCGACAGCGTGATGAGCGGCGCCGCGAACGTGGTGCTGACGCCGGTGGTCGGCGACGACGGCGCCACGCTGCTGCACATCGAAAACCGCGGCGCGGTCGACGCCGCCGCCCCCTGCGTCGCCGTCGATGGCGCGGTCGCCTCTGACGCCGCCCCCGGCTTCGTCGTCGACGGCTGCGCCATCTGCCCGGCCGCCGCGCGCTTCCTCAGGCCCGGCAGCGACGTCGTCGCCGGCTGGGCCCGCGCTGCCGACCCTTCCTTCCGCGTCTCGCTCGCTGAACCTCTTGCCGATCTGGTGCTCCATGCTGCGCTCGTCGATCCGGGTCTTGCTGCTGGTCGTCGTCACCGCTGTCGGCGCTGAGCGGGCCGAGGCCTGCGGTCCCGACTTTCCGCCGACGCTGCTGGGCGATCGGCCGTCGACGTTGCGCGACCTGCCCGACGGCCCGTTCGACGAGGCCATGCGCCACCTGGTCGACGGCCTGGTGCCCGACGAGAGCGCGCTGTTTGTCGTCGCGGAAGGCGACGAGCCTGCGGCGGCGCGCGGCCACGGCAGCGCCGCCGAACGAGCCCTCTACGACGCCGGCGCCGAGGCCTGGGTGGCCCATGACGTCGAGCGGGCGGCGTCGCTGTTCCGCCAGCTGCTGGCGCTGCCCGCCGAGAGCCGCCAGAGCCGCAGCACCTGGGCGGCGTTCATGCTGGGCCGCGCCGACTTCTACGCACCGTCGCGTTGGTGGAGCGAGACGCGGTCCCTCGCCGCCAGCGGCTTCGACGACGAGCTCGGCCTCGCCGCCGCCAGCCTCGGCGAAGAGGCCCGCGCCGCACTGCTCACGCCCACGCCCGACAACGTCGTCACCGCGGTGACGCTCTACGGTCGCCAGGCCCGGCTCGGCAGCGAAAGCGGCGCGATCTCACTCTTGCAGGTCACCCGCGCCGTCCTCGACGACGCCGACGACGCCCGCCGCGCGGCGCTGTTGCAGACCGTCGTCGGCCGCCGCCTGTTCGCCGCCTACGCCTTTGCCCGCGGCGACGAGCGCCCCGCGCAGATGGCGCCCATCATCGAGGCGCTGCGGCGCCCGCTCACCGGCGTCGACGCCACTGTCGTCGACGAAGCGCTGCCTTGGGGCGATCACCTGGCCGCGGCCCTGTACCGGGCCGGGCGCGTCGACGACGCCACCGCTGTGTTGGCGCAGAGCCAGCCGACGGCGCTGTCGCTGTGGGTGCAGGCGAAGATCGCCCTGCGCCGCGGTGAGCTCGACGCAGGCCGCGCGCTGCTGGCCCGGGCCAGCAGCGACTTTCCGGCGGTGCCCGCCCAGCCCGGCAAGCGCGACGACGAAGACTTCGACGTCGACGGCGGCTGGTGGCACCCGTTGGCCCGCACGCCCGGCGCCCGCGTGCTCGGCGAGCGCGCGGTGCTCTCGTTGGCCCGCGGCGAATACGGCCTGGCCCTCGCCCAGCTGCTCGAAGCCGACAGCTGGTGGCAGGACGCCGCCTACGTCGCCGAGCGCGTCTTGACCGTCGACGAGCTCGTGCAATTCGTCGAGCAGCACGCCGCCGACCCGGTGCCCGTCGTCGACGACAGCTGGGGCGCGCCGCGCGATGCCCGCGGCGCCCTGCGCGCGCTCCTCGCCCGCCGCCTGGTGCGCGCCGGACGCGCCGCCG
>JBKJNL010000472.1:0-3236 GCA_046593615.1 Myxococcota bacterium
GGCGACAGCGTGACCTTCAACTGCGCCGCGGTCGACGACGGCGCGCCGGTGCAAAACGGCTCCATCGCCTGGAGCGCCAGCGGCGACGGCCCGCTCGGCGTCGGCGCGGTCATCACCAACGCGCTCGTGACCCTCGGGGCCCAGGGCATCACCTGCTCGGCCACCGACGTCGACGGCAACGTCGGCCGGGCCGGCGTCAACGTCACGGTCGTCGACCAGTTCCCGCCCACCGCGACCATCGTCCAGCCTGGCGACGGCGCGTTCTTTGGCGCCAACGCCACCATCACCTTTTCGGGCAACGCCTTTGACACCGAGGACGGTGCCGTCGGCAACGCCCGGCTGCGCTGGCTGGCCGACGGCGCGGCCATCGGCGTCGGGGCCGCGATCAGCACGGCCCTGCCGACCGGCGACCACACCATCGTCTTCGAAGCCACCGACGCCGACGGCGCCATCGGCACCGACAGCGTCGTCATCCACGTCGTCGACAACATCCCGCCGACCTGCACGATCCTGACGCCGCAAGGCGGGGCGTCGCTCGGCACCGGCCAGAGCACCACGTTTTCGGCGTCATGCCGCGACCCCGACGGACCCGTCGCCAACGACGCCATCTCCTGGACGTCGAACGTCGACGGCGCGCTCGGCATCGGCGCCACCGTGACCAACGCGCTCGTGACCGCCGGGGCCCAGACCATCACGGTGTGCGCCCGCGATCCGCAGGCCGCCGCCGTCGTCGGCTGCGCCTCCGTCGACGTCACCGTCGGCGACAACCGCTCGCCGACCGTGCCCGTGGTGTCGCCGCAGAACGGCGGCACCTTTGCCGCCTGCCAGACCATCGACCTGCGCTGCTCGGCCCAGGACCCCGAGGGCCAGGCGGTGACGCTGTCGTGGAGCAGCAGCCTCGAGGGCACCATCCAGAACGGCGGCGACATCTCCTGGGACCCGCGCGTGAGCGGCGTCCACGTGTTGACCTGCCGGGCCCGCGACCCGCAGGGCGCCGAGAGCATCCGGCAGATCACGGTGACCGTGGTGTCGCCGTCGGCCGACATCCGCCAGCCCGGCGACGGCGACACGTTCGCTCGCGGCGACACCATCACCTTTGACGGCCGGGCCTGCGACACCGAGAGCGGCGACCTGACCGGCAACCAGATGCAGTGGAGCTCCAACCGCGACGGCGCCATCGGCAGCGGCCGCAACTTCGACTTCTCGAACCTCAGCCTGGGCCAGCACGTCATCACGCTGACGGCGAGCGACGGCGCCAACGTCGGCCAGGCCGCGGTGTCGATCGTCATCGAGCCCTGAGGGTCGAAAACGCCGCGGTCGGCATCGGCCCGCAGGCTGATGTCGGCACGCGCTGCAGGGTCTACCTGCTGGCCATGAGCCATCTTCCGTCGGCGCGCATTCTCGGCGTGTTCCTGTTCGTCGCCGGCGCCCCGCTCGCACACGCGCCGCTCGCGCACGCGGCCACGGCCAGCGGGGCGTCGCCGTCGCCGTTGTCGGGCAACGGCCACAACGTCAGCTTCGACGGACGCGTCTTTGTCGTCGCCCGCGCCGACGGCTGGCATGCCCAGGTGTTGCGCCCCGCTCTGGTCTCGCGCGACGCCGCCGGCTGGCCCGACGTGCAAAACGCGTTCGCCCCGTCGCGCCTCATCCAACCCGTCGAGAGCTGCGAGAACGCCCTCGCCCTGTGTGAGCCCGACGCCGACAGCACGCCGTTTTCCTGCGACGACGCTGGCAACGCCGTCAGCGGCGGCGCCTTTGCCTGCTACGACCTCGTCGTCTTCGACAGCAACGCGTGCGTGCCCGACAACCAACTCCGCCGGCGCACCTTGAAGCTGCGCGTCGCCGATCCCCTCACCAACGACGCCCGCGTCGTCGACCACGCCTGGGGCGGGGCCCGCGAGCTCATCGGCGACAGCGACGGCGGCAACCTGCGCGGCATCGAGCCCTCGATCACCCGCGACGGCAAGCTGCTCGTCTGGCAGGGACACCCCGACAACGACGGCAAGATCGACGTCGTCACCTACGCGACCAACACCAACGCCTGCGCGCTCACCGGTTGGGACGGACCCCACAACCTGAGCCACATGGTCAACGATCCGCGCATCCAGGGCCGCTACCGGCTCGGCGAACGCGTGCTGCGCGCGGCCTCTGGCGAGGTCTACGAAGACGACCGCACCCTCGCCGGCATCGTCGTGCGCGACGGCGACAAGCTGCGCGGCGGCTATCCCTGGGTGTTCCCCGATGGTGACGCCATCTCGTTCACCGCCGCCAACATGCCCTGCCGCAGCGAGAACGATCCGGTCGGTTGCGGCCCGCGCCGCAATGCCTTCAGCGTCATCGGCTACCCGACCAACTGGGGCCTCGCCCACATCGACGGACCGGTGAACCCCGCCACCGACGAGACCGTGCGCTTGTTCTTCTCATCGCCCGGCCCCCACACCTTTGACACGATCCCGGCCACCGCCGGCATCGACGTCTGGCCGTTCTTTGGCAGCAACACCGCCAACTACACCGAGGTCGTCTTCGACGACGGCCTCGACGGCCGCTACGCCGGGGTCTGGCTGTTCAACGAATCGGTCAACAAAGACGGCAACTACGATCGCAGCCGCACCCCCGACACCTCGGGGTACTTCAACACCGGCGTCGTCGAAGGCGGCGCCGTGTTCCCCGCGCGCAACGAAGGACCGCTCGGCAAGACCCTCTCGTTCGACGGCCGCGGCGCCCGCGTGCGCGTGCCCCACAACGTCAGCCTCGCGCCGCAGACCGCGATGACCCTCGAGATGATCTTGCGCCCCGACGTCGCCGCCGACTGCGACGGCAACAGCAACTGGCGCGTGCTCGCCAGCAAGGGCCACCCGATCGACGGCGCCTTCAGCCTCGTGCTCGAAGACAACCAGCAGGTGCGCGCGCGCCTCAAGGCCGGCGGCGTGGCCCGCTCGGTCCTCTCGCCCGCAGCCCTGCCGCTGGGCGTCTTCAGCGCCGTCGCCGTCGGCTATGACAGCCAGTCCGGCGTCGTCTCGCTCGCCATCGATGGCGTCGTCGTCGCCGAAGACGTCGGCGTCCCCGGCCGCATCGACGCCGACAACGGCGACCTCTTCATCGGCGCCCGCGGCGCGCGCGACGCTTGTCCCGACGGCGATGGCGGCTTCCAGGGTCACATCGAAGAGGTCCGGCTCTCGACCATCGATCGACTGCGGGCACCCGCCGCCGCCGGCGAGGGCGAAGGCGAGCTGAAC
>JBKJNL010000663.1:0-3538 GCA_046593615.1 Myxococcota bacterium
TGCGGTTGCCCCAGTTCGAGCTCCAATTGGCGGCGCGAAAGACGAACTGGGGCAACCGCAAGCTCGTCGAGCTCGCGGCCGATGGCAAAGGCGTAAAGGCCGGTGACGTCGTCGCCCGCTTCGAATTCGGCGCCGAAGACGCCTTGCGCTACGTCAAGGAGCGCATCGCCGTCGCCCAGAGCGAAGCCAACCAGAGCGAGATCGCCGGCAACCAGATGGTCGAGTCTCTGGAGATCGCCTCACGGCGCAAACAGATCGACGCCCGCATGGCCACGCTCGCGCTCGAAAAAGCCCGGGCCTTGTCGCGCGTGCAGGCGGAGGGCTTGCGCATCCAGTTGCAGCTGGCCGAATTCGACGTCGCTGCCGCCGTCGAGCAGCTGGCGTCGGCGCGGGCCAGCCAGGCCGCCGATCAGGCCCACCGCCGACAAGCGTTGGCCGCTGCCCAGGAGATGCTGCAGCGCTACGATTTCTACGTCGGCCGCTTCTCGATCAAGGCGCCCCACGACGGCGTCGTGCGCCACGCATTCAACGCCCGCGAGCGCCGCAAGCTGCAGAAGGGCGACAACGTGCAGTCGGGCATGCGGGTGCTGTCGCTCGCCAGAGACGACACCCTCGCGGTGCGCTTCTTCGTGCCCGAGGCCCAGGCCTCGTCGGTCGTCGTCGGCGGCCGCGTCGCCGTGCAGATCCCCACCAGCGCCGACGAGCTCGAAGCCGTCGTCACCGCCGTCGACTTCTTTCCGCAAGAGCTCGGCTTCCTGCTCGAGAACGAAGAGCTGCCGAACGCCCGCGAAAAAGCGATCGAAGTGCGGGCCACGTTGTCGACGTCGACGGGCACCCTGGCCGCGGGCACCGAGGTGCGCGTGAAGCCGATCGGAACAACGCCATGATGCCGGTGCGCGCCCAACTGCGCAGAAGCCTCGGGCAATTCCGCAGCCACCCGCTGCGCACGTCGCTGGCCCTGCTCGGCATGGTGCTCGGCGTCGGCTCCGTCGTCGGGATGATGTCGATCGGCGAGGGAGCCCAGCGCGAGATCGTGCAGAGCATCGAAGCCCTCGGCGGCAACGTCGTCCACGTCAAAGCCAAAGACATCGCCGCCGACCGCATCGCCGAGCTCGTCAACGACTCGCGCGGCTTGAGCCGCGAAGACGTGCGCGCCCTGCGCGCGACCTTTCCCGACCTCGGCCGCGCTGCCTGGGCCCGGGTCACGAACCTCGGCGTCAGCGACCTGCCGAGCGGCGCCTGGAAGGCCCAGATCGTGGCCGCGTCGCCGGCGCTCTTCGATCTGCACCGCCTCGACATCGCCCGCGGCCGCCGCCTGCTCGACCTCGACAACCGCAGCAGCCGGCGGGTGGCGGTGCTCGGCGCCGACCTGGCCCGCGAGGCCTTTGGCGACGACGGCGTGAACGTCGACGGCACCAACGTCGACGGCATCGAGGGCGGTGGGGCCATCGGCCGGCAGATCCGCCTGGGCTACGCCTACTTCGAAGTCGTCGGCGTGCTCGCGAAAAAGGCCGCGATGCGCGACCTGCCCCTCGACCCCGGCCTCTACAACCACGCCGTCATCGTGCCGTTCGAGACCGCCCTCGACGAGATCGCGCCGGCCGACAGCTACCAAGAAATCGACCTGCTCAGCGTCGAGGTCGCCAGCCTCGAGGACACCGGCGCGGCCAAGCGCGCGATGGGCCCGGTGCTGCGCGCGCTGCACAAGGGCGTCGAAGACTTCGAGCTGGTGGCACCCGAAGAGATCCTCGACCAGAAGCGGCAGACGCAGGCGCTCTTGAACATCGTGCTCATCTCGATCGCGGCGATCTCGCTGCTCGTCGGCGGCATCGGCGTCATGAACATCATGTTGGCCAACATCATGGAGCGCATCTCCGAGATCGGCTTGCGCCGCGCCGTCGGCGCCAGCCGCGCCGACATCCGCGACCAGTTCCTCGTCGAGTCGGTCATCATCTGCTTCGCCGGCGGCGCGTTCGGCGTCGTCTTTGGCTACGCCGTCGCCGCGGTCGTCGGCGTCGTCTTCAACCTCCAGGTCGCCTTTGCCTGGGAGGCCACGCTCATCGCCTTTTTGCTCTCGGTGGGCGTCGGCTTGTTGTTTGGACTGTGGCCGGCGCTGCGGGCGTCGTCGATAAACCCCGTCGAGGCGCTGCAACATGAGTAGCCGATTGCTCCGTTTCGCCCGCGTCACCATCGCCATCAGCATCGCCGTCGTCGTCGTCGTCATCGTCGGTTGCGGCGGCGCCGACCCGCACGCGGCGCTGCCCACGGTGGCGGCGACCCGGGGCGACCTGGTGTTTGCCAGCAGCTACTACGGCGAGCTCGAAGCCGCCGAAGCCCACCCGATCTTTGCGCCCGAGCTGCGCAACGTCTGGCAGGTCACGGTCGAATCAGTCGTCGCCGACGGCACGGTGGTGAAGAAGGGCGACACGGTGCTGACCTTTGCCAAGAGCACCATCGAAGCCGACCTGCGCGATCAAGAGACCGCGCTGCGCCTCGCCGAAGCCAGCCTGCGCAAGGTCGAAGCCGACTACGAAGACCAACGCATCAACCGCACGTTGGCCGCGAAGCGCTCCGAGCTGTCGCTTCAGCTCGCGAAGCTGAACGTCGTCGAAGGCGTGAACCTCATCTCCAAGCTCGACGTCGAAAAGGCCAAGGTCGAGCTGGCCCGCGCCGAGCTGCAGCTCGAGCTCGATGGCAAAGAGCTGCTGGTGCTCGAGAAGAAACGCAGCGCGGCCCTCGACGCCGAGCACATCCAGGTCGAAACGGCGCGCACAAAGGCCAGCGATGTGCGGGCCCAGCTCGGGCGCATGGCGGTGACCGCTCCCGCCGACGGCGTGCTGTTCGCGCCCTACACCCGCTTGAACTGGGTGATGTCGAAGGTGGCCCCGGGCAAGGTGGTGCGCCCCGGCGACAAGCTGCTCGAGATCCCCGAGCTCGATCGCTTCAAAGCGAGCGTCTACGTGCGCCAGCGCGAGGCCTCGAACATCAAGGTGGGCGACGCGGCGACGGTGACGCCGACGATGTTTCCCGACCTGAAGCTCGTCGGCAAAGTGCTGTCGCGCGATGAGTTCGCCACCACGCGCAACGAGCGCACCGGCTCATCGGGCGGCACCGGCACCTTGAAAGAGCTGCGCGTCGTGCTCGAGCTCGAACCCGCAGCAGAGCCGCTGCGCCCCGGCGGCACCGTGCGCGCCGACATCGCCACCGTGCTCGCCAAAGGCGTCCTGCTTGTGCCGCTGTCGACGTTGCGCGAGGTGCCGGGCGGCTTCGTCGTCGTGCGCGGCGATGGCCGCGAGCAGTCGGTGAAGGTCGGGCTCACGTCGTTGACGCACGCCGAGGTAACCGACGGCCTCTCCGCCGGCGACGACGTGCGTTTGGATTCATCGGCGCCGCCGGGCACCCAGCCGGCGGCGGCCGCTCCGCGCTGACCCGCTGCTCTGGCTTCTGCGCCTCGAGCTCGAGCGAGCTTCAGCGCTTCTTTGCCGCTTTCTTTGCCGGCTTCGCCGCCGCCTTTTTCGCCGCCGGCTTGGCGGTCGGC
>JBKJNL010000206.1:0-8643 GCA_046593615.1 Myxococcota bacterium
TGGATGATGATGATGCTTGCTATCGTTTGCCTCGGCGCTTTGTTGGTGCGTTGAGTTGATCACTGTGCCACTTTCACCGCCCTATAATGGCCGGCTCTCGACGCCGATGATCGGCGACCGCTCGTCGCGCGATCTGTTCACCGGCCCTCATCCTTGGAGCCCTCATGCGCCTGCCCTCGATCGCCTCGCTCACCGCTGCCGTCGTCGCCCTTGGCTGCGGCACACCCGGTGCGAGCCCGCACGACATGAGCGCGCAGGAGCACAACGCCGCGGCAACCCGCGAAGAAGCGGCCGCCGCAGAACACCACGAAATGAGGGGCACGGACGTGGGCCCTCGGCCGGGCGTTCCCTGCCGAGGGCAGGCGGTCCTGGCCAGCAGCGGCGATGCAGGCGCCTGCTGGACCTCGCTCGCAAACCCCACCGACGAGCACCGGAGCGCGGCGATGGAGCACCGCCGACATGCAGCGGCCCATCGCTCGGCGTCAGTGGCGCTGCAAAAAGCCGAGGCGCGCGTCTGCGTCGGGCTCTCCGATGACGACCGCGACACGAGCCCCTTCGAGCAGGTGCAAGACATCGCGTCCGTCACGCCGCTGTCGGAGACCGTCGGCGCCGGCAAGGCCGCCCACCAGGAACAGGTCGGCGCCGTCGTCGTCTTTCGCGCCGTTCCCGGCTTGACGACGGAGTGGCTTCAGCGCGTCGTCGACTGTCACCTCGCGCGCAGCGCCTCCCTCGGCCACGTCATGCCCGAGATGCCGAACTGCCCGCTCGTGCCCACCGGCGCGCAGGCCACGGTGTCGTCGACCACCGGCGGCTTCGCGGTGGCCGTCCGCGCCGCAAACCGCGCGAGCGCGGACGAGATCCTGGCGCGCGCGCAGCGCCTGCTGCCGGCGGCCCGGTGACCGTTGTCAAGGACCCACGGCGCGTCGGCAAGGTCGTTGTCGCCATCGTTGCCAGCACGCGCGGCGCCTGACCATGCGCGTCGATCTCACCGCCGCGGTCTTGTGGAAGAGACGTCGTCAGCGTGCGCACGAGCACTGGTCGCGTGACCAGCTTGACGCGCACCGCGCTCGGTCGCTGTCGGTGTTGCTGCGCTTCGCGGTGGACCGCTCGCCGTATTGGCAGCGCGTTCTGGGGGGGCGCATCGACGTCCCACTGCATGAGATCCCGCCGTTGAAAAAGGCGATGCTGATGGACTCCTTCGACGACGTCGTCACCGACCGCGCTGTCCGCCTCGCCGACATCGAAGCCTTCATCGCCTCGGGCAACGAAGGCCTGTTCCGCGACCGCTATTGGGTGTCGGCGACCTCGGGCTCGTCGGGGCGTAGGACCGACGACGTCTTGTGGATGCCAGGGCCGAGACGGCCAGGCTCTGGCGGCGACGTCGCTGTCCACCCCGCCGTCTTCCACATGGCGCTCGATGTGCTGCCAATCAATGCCTGGCAGGTGCGCCAGGAAGGAGACGCGCTGCGCGTGCTGTTGGCGCGGCCCACAGGCCCGATCGACAGCGACGCGCTCGGCCGTCGCCTCGCCGTCGCCGTCGCCCGCACGGGTGCCGACGCGCCCCGCATCCAGATCGCCGTCGTCGACACAATCCCAGCGGGCGCGGCCGGCAAGCGACCGCACACCGTGGCCGAGAAGAGCCGCGCTGCGCGCACCGAGCCACCACACGAGGCGCGATCATGACGCTGTCGATGACAACGCACCGCCGTGCCTCAGCGTGGATCCTCATCGGGTGCGGGGTCTGGCTGGTTGGGCTTGGCGTCTATTTCATCGCGCTGCGGCCGCCCCTGCTGCCGGAAGATCCGCGCTTCATGGGAACGACGCTCGACGAGCTGCGCGCTCAAGTCCCCGGGCTCGAACGCTGGCTCGACCGGGTGTTCACCGTCATGGGCGGGTTCATGGCAGGCGCTGGTGTCCTCACCATTGTCGTCGCCACCGAAGCCGAGCAGCGCCGCTCGAGCGCGGCGTCGTGGGCCATCGCCGTTGCCGGTGCGCTCACGGTTGTGTTGATGAGCGCCGTCAACTTCTCTCTCGAATCGGCGTTCCAATGGGTGCTGCTCGTGCCAGCGCTGCTCTGGCTCTTGAGCGTCGTCTTGCGCGCTGCGGGCCGATGAGCCGGCGCGCCGACGGACCAACGCCGAACGTACAACTCGGCCGCGCTCGAGGGTCGCTGATGCGAGCGGCCCCGGAGCAGACGACCCGGGCCCGAGCGGCCCAGGAGCAGACGACCCGGGCACGAGCGGCCCTGGAGCGGACGACCCGAGCGGGCCGTTGCCGTCGACGAAGTCAGCCGGCGTCGGCCGCGCCGAGCGCCGACATCAGTGTCGGCAGGTCGATGGGCTTCGTGAAGTGGCGATCGAAGCCGGCTTCGAGGGCGGCAACCTTGTCTTGCGGCTGGCCGTAGCCGCTGATGGCGTAGAGGCGCACGCGATCACCGACGGCGGCGCGGGCCCGGCGACAGACCTCGTAGCCGTCGATGCCCGGCAGGCCGATGTCGATCAAGGCCACTGAAGGCATCACGGCGATGATGCGCTCGAGGCCGCTGACACCGTCGCTGGCCATCTCGACGTCGTGTCCGAGCTCGAGCAACAGGTCGCGCAGGCCGAGGCGCAGGTCTTCGGTGTCTTCGACGATCACCACCGACTGCCGATTCCCCGGTGCGGTCGGTGAAAACGCCGGCGTGTCCGGCGACGCGGGCGATACCTGGGCGTCGATGAGCGGCAGCGTCGTCGCAAACACGCTGCCTTTGCCGAGCCCGGCGCTCGACACCGACACCGTGCCGCCGTGCAGCTCAAGCAGGCTGCGCACGAGGGTCAAGCCGATGCCGAGCCCACCGCGGGCGCGGTCGAGGCTGCCGCGGGCCTGGACGAAGAGGTCGAACACGTGGGGCAGGGTGGTGGCGCTGATGCCGACGCCGCTGTCGGCGATGCGCACGGTGGCGAGGCCGGTCCCGCCGCTGACACGCCCGCCGACACGCCCGCCGGGCACGGGGCCGCCGACGTCGACGGAGACGTCGATGGAGCCGCCGTCGGGCGTGTACTTGATGGCGTTGGTGATCAGGTTGCCAAACACCTGCTCGAGCCGAACGGCGTCGCCGTCGACGACGATCGGCGCCGACGGTGCCTCCCAGGCCAGGCGCAGGCCGCTGTCGTTGGCGGTCACCCGGTATTGCGTCACCACCCGCGTGAGCAGGGCGACGAGGTCGAGGGGCGCGCGGCGCAGCTCGATGCGTCCCGAGGTGACGCGGGCGACGTCGAGCAAGTCGTCGACCAGGCGCGTGAGGTGCGCCGACTGGCGCCGCAAGATGTCGATGGGTCCGCGCACCGCGCTGTGCTCGACGTCGAGCACCTCGATCGCCAGGCAAATCGAGCCCAGCGGGTTGCGCAGCTCGTGGCCGAGCATGGCCAGGAACTCGTCGCGCTGTTCGATCTCGCGGCGCGCGGCGTACTGGCGGCGGCGGGCGCGCAGCGCGGCGGCCACCGCGGTGGTCAGGGCCCGCACGCCCAGCGGACGCTCGAGCACGGTGACGTTGCCGGCCTTTGTGAGCCGCGCGAGCCCCGGGCCCGAGCGCTTCATGGCGACGTCGCCAAAGACGATGAGCGGCAGGTCGGACCACGGTGGTTGCTGCTCGAGGGCCTGCAGCCAGAGCTCGAAGCTGTCGTCGGCGAGGGCTTCTTCGGCGAGCAGCACCGCGCCGGGCGGTTGGCCGATGCGGCTGCACAGATCGCGCAGCCCACCGCAGGCCTCGGCGACGAAGCCGCCGCGGCCCAACAGCTCGCAGGCGAGCTGGGCATCGCGGCCGCGCGGGGCGACGACGATGAGCCGCTCGGGCGACAGGGCTTCGTTCATGTCGGCAGCAGCCCGTCGCCGTCGCCGATGAACACGGGGACGCCGGTGAGCACGCCGCGGAAGCTGGCGAGCGGCGGCCCGATCTCGACCTGGCCCGGCGTGACCACCAGCTCGCGGATGGTGGGCTCGTGCGCGCCCGAGCGGTTCTTCACCACCGACAGCGCCTTTTTCACGCGGCCCCCGGCTTCGAAGTAGCGCATGAGGATCACGTTGTCGGCGACGTAGCTGACGTCGATCGGCGTACTCATGTCCGACCCGACGATGCCGTGCTGCGTGACGACCATGAAGGTCGCCACGCCGCGATCGCCCAGATAGCTCAAGAGATCGTGCAGCTGCAGCGCGAGCGCTTTCTCTTCGGACATCGCGTTCAGGTAGCCGTTGAGGCTGTCGATGCCGACCACGCGAACGCCGTCGTCTTCCACCGCTTTGCGGATCTTGCTGACGAACCCCGACGGCGACAACTCGGCCGGATCGATGTGCTCGAACCGCACGAGGCCCGAAGCCAGGTGCTTGGCGACGTCGATGCCGATGCCGGCCGAGCGGGTGGTGAACTGGGCCAGCGACTCCTCGAAGCTGAACAGCGCCGAGGGCTCGCCGCGCTCGGCGGCGGCCGCCGCATAGAGGCTCACCAGCATCGACTTGCCGACGCCGGCGGGGCCGACCACGAGCGTGCTGGTGCCACGACCGGGCCCGCCGCCCATCAGCGCGTCGAGGGCAGGGCGGCCGCTGGGCAGCGGCTCAGGCTTCCACTTGACCACCGGTTTGGCGCCCGTGAGGCGGGGGTAGACGATGGCTCCGCCGCGCTCGATGGCGACGTCGTGGAAGCCGGCGGCGTAGCGGACGCCGCGCATCTTGACGATGCGCAGCTGCCGCCGATCGGGCCCGTAGCTGGGGGCCCGCTGGTCGAGCTCGATGACGCCGTGGGCGAGGCTCTGCAGCTGCAGGTCGCCCTTGGGGTCGGAGGTGCGGTCGTCGAGAAACAGCGCCGTCGAGCCCAGGCGCGCGAGGTGCTGTTTCAAGCCCAGGATGCGGCGGCGGTAGCGCAGCGGGTGCGCCGCCAGCATGCGCATCTCCGACAGCGAATCGAACACGACGCGGTCGGGCTTCAAGGCCGCGATGCGGGCCAGCAGCGGCTCGGTCGCCTCTTCGAGCTCGACGTCGGCGGGGTTGAACAGCGAGTTTTCGGCGCCGAGCTCGAGGTTCGACTCGATGACCGACAGGTCAAAGACGTGCACACCCTCGAGAGACCAGCCATGCGAGGCGGCGACGGCGACGATTTCTTCTTCGGTCTCCGACAGCGTGACGTAGAGGCAGGTCTCGCCGTTCTTGACGCCGTCGAGGAGGAACTGCAGGCCGATGGTGGTCTTGCCGCTGCCCGGCGAGCCCTGCACCAGACAGAGCCGGTGCGACGGGTAGCCACCTCCCAGGATCTCGTCGAGGCCGGTGATGCCGCTCGACAGGAGCGGGGAGAGGCGGGCAACAGACGTCGGCATGGGGCTCCTGGAAAGGCCTGCAGGTCTAACGTGGGCCGGCAATTCGACAAGCTGACAGCGGTCGATCGGATGCGGGCCCGCCGTTTTTTCGCGGCCGCGGCGACCAGCACGAATGGCCCATTCGCCCACACGGGCGGGGCGTTCGTGTCGGATGGCCGCGCAAAGCGAGATCCCTCGACGACGTCGTGGCTGCGGCTGCCGGCGGCGCGGCGGCGCGCGCGTCGTTGGCACGGGTCTGGGAAAGGGTTCTCGGCTGACGTTTTGTTTCTGCCGCCGTGGAGCCCGCCGATGACCCAGAAGATTCTTCTCAATGCGCTCGATGTTGGCGGGGTGGCCCGCAATCTCGACGGAGAGCTCTTCGTCAACACATCAGTCGACGCCGACGTCGGCGACGTCGTCGAGCTCGTCGTGCGCCTGCCGCGGGGCCAGACGGTGGCCTTGTCGGTCGCCGTCGTCGCCCGTCAACCCTGGACCGTCGACCGCGAGCCCGGACTCCTGCTGCGTCCCCTTGACGACGGCGACCCGCTGCCGGGCATCCTGCATGACCTCTCACGCGGCCGGCTGCACGCGGCCGAGCAGCGCCTGGCCGCACGCGACCAGTCCATCCCCGATCGGCCCCTCATCGACGGCGTGTTCGCCGACGCGTTTTCCGTCGGCTGAGCGCCCGCCGCGGCGCCCGCTGACAGCGCCGCGGGCCGAGCAGCGCTGCTAACCGGTGACGTCGACAAAGCCGGTGCGCACCGAGCCAACGCGCACGGCCACCGGTGCGGCGCCGTCGACGACGAAGCGGGCGACCTTGCGGCTCGGCTCGCCGGTGGTCTGGTAGGGCCAGGTGGTCGCGCCGCCGAAGCGACCCACGTGGTGCCCGGCGAGGTGGCCAAGCACCCGCACCGCGCCGTCTTTGACGCGCGCGGCGTCGACGACGACGACGCGCACGGGCTCGTTGTGGGGCACGTCTTTGGCGATCGCCGGGCCGCTGGTCGACACGCCGCCGCGGTTCTCGGTCGCCACCTCGAGCAAGAAGGTCTCGCCGGCTGCCGACGTGCCGAGCGAGGTGCGGCGGGTCTCGACGTGCAGGCGCGGCAGCAGCGCGAGCATGCGCAAGAAGACCGCTGCGTGCTTCGTCGCCAGCTCGCCGATCAAGGGGCCGGCCGGCGGGTTCCACACCGAGAAGCGCGGGTCGAGGCCGCCGACGTCGACGTCGCCGAGCTGGGGGTGCTTGACCCGCCGCCACTCGAGCAGCGGCGAGCCGCCGGTGTGCGTGAGCCAGCGGGCCATCACCTCCATCTGGGACCGGCTCTGGTGGCCGTAGACGTCGACGAAGGGTTTGGTGCGCGGCAGGCCGGCGCGGGCGTACAGGTCCCACAGCTCCACCGCCCAGGCGTAGGCGCCGCGGTGCAAAAAGGCGTAGTCGCAGAGGTCGCCGGCCAGCGGCTTCTCGGGCACATAGGTGAACTCGGTGAAGCCACTGACAGTGGGGACGCCGGCGTGCTCGGTCGTCCACTCTTCGACCAGCCGAAACAGCGCGCGGTCTTCGCCGGGCAGCTTGTGGTCGGGCCCATCGCCGAGCGGGCGGATGAACACGCCGCCGTAGGTGTGCAGGTTGATCCAGAAGAACAGGTGCGGTGACGCCGTCGCGAACGACATCACCGCCCGGGCTTCGGCGCTGCTGCCGGCGAAGTGGCCGGCGCCTTCCTGGTGGGGCTCGGGCTGCCAACCCGACGAAAAGTTGCGGTTCAGATCGAGGGGGTTGTCGTCGAAGATCTGCCAGCCGGGGATGGTGTCGCCGTCCCAGTCGTCGATGAAGCCCTCGGGGTGCACGGCATAGAACGGGCCGTCGTCGTCGATGTCGCGGGCCAGCATCAAGCCCGGGACGCTCCTGGATTCGACGAAGCCGCCGCAGGGGTCGAGCAAGCGCATGCGGCGCACCTGGCCGTCGCCGTCGACGTCGGCCTGGCGCCAGCGCGGCTTGTGGGTCTTGCTGGCGTTGTCGGGCGAGCTGCGCACGAAGCGGCCGTCGTCGTGGATGGCCTCGGCGCCGTCGGGCGACATGGTGGGCAGCACGTAGACGAGGGCGGCTTTGGCTTTTTCGACGACGGCGGCGCTGAGGCCGTGGCGGTTGTCGCCGCGGTGCAGGGCCAGCAGGTCGTCGACGAAGCCGAGGGCGACGTTGGTGCCGACGACCTCGTTGGCGTGCATGTTGGCGTCGAGCCACAGGGCCGGGCGGGCGCGCTCGGGCTCTTGGCCGACGCAAATCACGTAGAGCGGGCGGCCGGCGGTGGAGCTGCCGATGCGCTCGATGCGGACCAGGTCGCGGTTGCTCTCGGCCAGCGCCTTGAGGTGCTCTTGCAGGTCGGCGAAGCGCAGGTACTGGCGTCGGAAATCCACGGTCATGATTGACTCTCGACCGCGAGGTGCCGACTGTCGACACCCATGTCGTCGTCGTCGTCTCAGGTCGGGCGTTACGCGCCGTCGCCCACCGGCGACCTGCACGTCGGCAACGCCTTTGCCGCGGTGGTCACCTGGGCCCGGGCCCGCAAGCTCGGCGCGCGCTGTCTGCTGCGCATCGAAGACCTCGACACGCCGCGGGTGAAGGCGCTGGCCACCGCCCACATCGTCGAAGACCTGGCAGCCCTCGGCCTGGACTTCGCTGGCGAGGTGGTTTTTCAATCGGCTCGAACGCGCGCGTACGTCGAAGCCCTGCAGGCGCTGGCCGACGACGGCCTCGTCTACGCCTGCTCCTGCTCGCGCAAAGACCTGGCGGCCTCGGCGCCCCACGTCGGCGACGACGGACCGGTCTACCCGGGCACCTGCCGAGACCGCGGTCTGCCGCTCGCGGCCCCGGACGTGGCCCTGCGGGTGCGCGCCGATCGGCTGGTCGAGCGCTTCGGCTGCCCCGTCGTCGACGACGCCTGGCAGGGCGCGTTTCGCCACGACGTCGTCGCCGACGTCGGCGACTTCATCGTCCGCCGCCGCGACGGGCTGTTCGCCTACCAGCTGGCGGTGGTCGTCGACGACGCCGCCCAGGGGGTCACCGAGGTGGTGCGCGGGCACGATCTGCTGTCGTCGGCGCCGCGCCAGGTCTTGCTGCACCAGGCCCTCGGGCACCGGCCGCCGTCGTTTGCCCACCTGCCGCTGTTGGTCGACGACGACGGCCACCGCTTGAGCAAGCGCAGCGAGAACGCGCCGGCGGTGCTGCGCACCTTGTTTGCCCAGGGCGTCACCCCGACCCGCCTGCTCGGGCACCTGCTCGGGTTGCTCGGGCCGCTCGGGGCGCCGCTCCCGCTGCACGGCGCCGCCG
>JBKJNL010000168.1:0-4575 GCA_046593615.1 Myxococcota bacterium
GCCGACCACCGCGCGGTCATGCAGGCGCTGACGACGTCGAAGTCGGTGTCGTCGGTGGAGTTCTCGGTGCAGGGGCCCCTCTACAAAGGCTCGCCGCAGATCGTCGTCGCCCTCAAAGAAGCGCAGTCGCTCTCTGACAAGATCGACCTCTACTTCAAGCTCGGCCTCGTCGACGAGCTCGAGCGCGTCCGCTACGCGCGCCTTTTCCAACAGAGCTACACGCGCAAGCACCCGCGGGCCGATCGGCAAGACGTGTTTGCCGCCAGCGGCGACGTATTCGCCTTTTCCGTCGAGCTCGTGCCGCCGATGCAGCTCGACGTGCCGCGCGAAGCCTTTGACGCCATCGCCCGCGGCCCCCACGAGAGCGGCCTCTTGGCCCAGCTGCGCGGCGGCGACGCTCCCGAGCGTTGGCACCTCAAGGTGCAGGTGCGGCTGTTCCTCGACCACGTCTTCAACCCCAGGCGCCACGACCTCAAGGACGTCGTCGACGCCGCCAGCGCGCTGGGCATCGAGCCCGGCGCCGGCGAGATGCCCCTGGTGCTGGAGGTGTCGGCGTCGCCGTCGATCCCCGGCTACGCCCGCTTCGTGCTCGAGCCCCTCGTGGTCGCCGCCGGCGGCAGGGTCGTCTGGCTGCCGACCTAGAAGGCGCCGTTGTCGACGTCGAGGTACCCCCTCGATCGCGGGCCGGGGGGTGCTATGGCGGCGCCATGCTTGAGACTGTCAGCAAAGGTTTCCGCTCCGCTCGCAACTTCCTCGCCGGCCAGGCCGAGCTGACGGACAGCAACACCGACGAGGCGTTGCGTGAGGTGCGGCTGTCGCTGCTCGAGGCCGACGTCGAGCTCGGCGTCGTCAAGAGCTTCCTGGCCAAGGTCAAGGAAAACACGGTCGGCTCCACCGTCGTCGTCGCCGGCTCCGACAAGAAGGGCCAGAAGCACAAGCTCGGCCCCGCCGAGCACTTCATCAAGGCCTGCTACGACCAGCTCGTCGCGCTGATGGGGCCCGTCGACACGAGCATCCGCCTCACCAAGCCCGTGGGCACGATCATGATGGTCGGCCTGCAGGGCACCGGCAAAACGACGACGACGGGCAAGCTGGCCGCGCTGCTCGTGAAGCAGAAGCACCGCCCGATGCTGGTCGGCGCCGACATCTACCGCCCCGCCGCCGTCGAGCAGCTGCGCACCCTCGCCGAGCGCACGGGGGTCCGCTTCTTCCACGAAGAAGGCGTGGCCCCGCCCGAGCTCTGCAAGCGCGCCATGCAAAAGGCCAAAGAGTGGCAGTGCGACGTCGTCCTGTTCGACACCGCCGGCCGGTTGTCGATCAACGACGAGCTGATGAACGAGCTCGAAGAGATCCAGAAGCTCACCAAGCCCGACAACGTGCTGCTGGTGGTCGACGCGATGATGGGCCAGGACGCCGTGCGCACCGCGGTGGAGTTCGACCGCCGCCTCGGCATCGACGGCTTCATCATGACCAAGCTCGACGGCGACGCCCGCGGCGGCGCCGCGCTGTCGATCAAGCAGATCGTCGGCAAGCCCATCAAGTTCCTGGGCATGGGCGAGCAGATGGACAAGCTCGAGGAGTTCCGGCCCGAAGGCCTGGCCTCGCGCATCCTCGGCATGGGCGACGTCGTCGGGCTGGTGAAGCAGTTCGAAGAAGTCGTCGACAAAGAAAAAGCCGAAAAAGACGCCATGCGCATGATGCAGGGGCGCTTCACCCTGCAAGACTTTCTCGATCAGCTGGGAATGGTCAAGAAGATGGGTTCCATCTCATCGTTGATCGAGAAGATCCCCGGCATGGGTGAATTGACCCAGGGCCAGAAGGTCGACGACAAAGAGTTCGTCAAGCTCGAGGCCATCGTCCGCTCGATGACCCCCGACGAGCGCAAGCGCCCTGAGCTGATCACGCAGACAAAGAATCGCAAGAAACGAATCGCCAAGGGCTCGGGCCGTACTGAAAAAGAGGTCGATGACCTGCTGATGCGCTTCAACATGATGAAGCAGATGATGCAGATGATCGGCATGCAGCCGGGGCTGCTCGGCAAGATGCCCGGCTTCGGCAACATGGCCAAGCTGGGCCAGGCCTTTGGTGGCGGCGGCGGCGGCATGCCGGGCATGCCTCCCGGCGGCCTCGGCGACATGAGCGCGCTGTTCGGCGGCGTGAACCCCTTTGGCCCCCAGGGCGGCAGGCCGCTGGCGCCCCCGCCGGGCTACTTCGCCACCACGCGCGCGGGTGGCGGCGTCGCGGGGGGCGGCAACAAGGTGAAGAAAGACAAGCGCAAGGCCGAGAAGAGCGCCCGCAAGAAGAACCGCAAATGAGCCCGCCCCGGTGACCCGTCCGGTGACCCGTTCCACGGTCCGGGTCCGCGTGCGCGACGCCCGCGCCGACGACGTCGTCGCCATCGTCACGCTGCTGGCGCAGCTCAACCTCTCCGGCGAGCGCCGCGAGCAGTCACCCACCGACGCGGTCTATGCCGCTGCGTTCGCCGCCATCGCCGCCGACCCGCGACAGCAGCTGCTGGTCGTCGTCGAAGACAGCGACGGCGTCGACGACAGCGACGGCGTGGTCCGCGGCACCGCCACCTTGATCGTCATCCCCAACCTCAGCCACGGCGGCGCGCCGGTGGCCCAGCTCGAGAGCGTCGTCGTCGACCGCCACGCCCGCGGCCGCGGCTGGGGCGGGCAGCTCGTCGAGGAATGCCTGCGGCGGGCCACGGCGGCCGGCTGCTTCCGCGCCCAGCTGACCTCGAGGAGCGAGCGTCACGACGCCCACCGCTTCTGGGTCGGCTGCGGCTTCGTGCACACCCACGCCGGGTTCAAGCGCGGACTGCCTGGTTGAGAAAACGGCATCGAGCGGCCGACCGCTTGAGGCCGCTCGGCCGCTGCTCGTCGTCGTGCGCGCGGGTGAATCCGGGCCTCGGGGGGAACGTTTCCCCTCAGGAGCCGCCGGCGATGCGCCCCGCGGTCGTCCTCGGCACGGCTCCTGCTGAGCACGTTGCTCAACCGGAGGTTTTCATGCGCTCACTCTGCGCTCTCGCCCTGTCGCTGCTCTGTGCCTGCGCCGCCGTCGACACCGGACAGCGGGTCGCCGCCAACGCCCTTGTGCCGCCCGCGGATGAGATTGCCATCGGCAAGGAGATGAAAAAGGAGCTCGCGAAGGATCTCAAGATGCACAAGGACCCCGAGGTCCAAGCATACATCGATAAGATGGGAAAGCGCATGGCTGGCAGGGTCAAATCCCCCGTTCCCTTGAACTTTCATGTGGTCGATGATGACAAGCAAGTGAACGCGTTCGCGATCCCCGGCGGCGACATCTACATCTTTACCGGCCTGCTCAAGCTGGCCGACGACGACGCCGAGGTCGCCTGCGTCATCGGCCACGAGATCTCCCACGTCACCGAGCGCCACATCGCCGAGGGCCTGGTCAAGCAGTACGGCATCCAGACGGTGCTCGGGCTGGCGTTGGGCAAAGACCCGGGCCTCATCTCGCAGATCGCCGCCGGCCTGGCCGGCAACGGCGTCATGTTGAAATTCTCGCGCGATGCCGAGCGCGACGCAGATGAACATGGATTGCCGCTCTGCAACGTCGCCGGATATGATCCGAATGGCTTCGTTCGCATGTTCAAAAAGATCAAAGCTCTGGGCGAATCGTCGAAGGTGCTGGCATTCCTGCAGTCTCACCCGCTGCCCAGCGAGCGCATCGAAAAGGCGCAGGAGCGCATCAAGACCTTCAAGAACAAGGGCAACGACCAGAACGAAGCCGCCTACGCCGAGCTCAAGTCCAAGCTGTGATCGAGCGCCCCACTGGGGCGTCCTGGTTGCCCTTCCCAGGTCGTCTCGGGGCCGCCTTCAGCGGGGGCGATCAGGCGATCAATCGGGAGGGCCGCCGAAGTTGAGCCCGGCGCCGACGAAGACAAAGGCGCGCTCGCGGGCGTAGGCGACCTCGCCGTTGACGACGTGGCTGATGGCCCGCGACAGGCCGCCTTCGATGGTCATGTTGAACGACACGCCGCCCCCGAGGGGCAGGCCGACCTCGAGGGGCACCAGCAGGGCCGGGCTCAGCGAGGCGCCGTCGTCGCCGTCGTCGTAGCTGAAGCCGGAGACGAGCACGCCGGGCGCGAGGGTGGCCCGGGCCCGCAGGCCGCCGAGGTTGCTCTCGAGCGACGGTCCGACGGCGACGACGGCTTCGCCGACGCTGAGGTCGCCGGTCTGCAGCCCGCTGCCGCGCACCAACAGCGTGGGGCCCACGCCCGGCCACACCGGCACGAAGACGGTGACACCGACGAAGGGGGCGAAGCTGTCGCGCGAGACGACGAAGCCGCCGTTGAACGCCGGCTCGACCGGCCACAGCGTCGACGCCAGCGAGCGTTTGACCATTCGGCCGCGCGGGGTCGGGGCGCCCGGCGGCGTGACGGTCGCGGGCGGGACGACGGCAGGGTCGGCGGGCGAGTCGGCTGGCGGCGCGGTCGCGGCGGGTTCGGAGACGGGGTCGTGCGCGGCGGGGTGAACGGCGGGGCCAACGTCAGACTCCGGCGGGAGCTCGCCGACGACACAGGCCAACAGCAGGGGAATGGCAGCG
>JBKJNL010000331.1:0-7632 GCA_046593615.1 Myxococcota bacterium
TACGGGCAGTTCATTCCGCTGCACGGCATCGAATGCATCGTCGAGGCCGCGCGCCTCTCGGACCCCCGGCACGTGCGCTGGACCCTCATCGGCAAGGGCCAGGAGACGGCGAAGATCCAGGCCCTGCTCGACGAGCAGCCGCTGCCAAACCTGAGCTGGATCCCCTGGGTCGAGTACCAGGACCTCGCCGCCCACATCGCCGCCGCCGACATCTGCCTGGGCATCTTTGGCGCCTCTGACAAAGCCGCGCGGGTCATCCCCAACAAGGTCTTTCAAATCCTGTCGGTGGGGAAGCCGCTCATCACCCGCGATTCCCCGGCCATCCGCGAGCTGGTCGACGACGACGACAAAGGCATCGCGCTGGTGCCGCCGATGGATCCGGCGGCGCTGTTGTCGGCGGTGCTGCGCCTGCGCGCCGAGCGCCATCTGCTCGTGCCGCCCCTGCACCGCGCGCTCGTGGAACGCTTCTCGAGCGCGACCATCGCCCGCCAGCTGCGGGCCGTCGTCGACCGCGCGGCTTCGTCGGTTTCTTCTGCTTCTTCTTCGTCGTCGTCCTCCACGTTCGGGAACCCGCCATGACCACCGACCTGCGCCGCATCGACCCCGACTTCGGCGTCTCGCTGTTTCAGCAGTGGGTGCCGGCGCCGCGCTACCTGCTGCGCCGCGATCGCGTGCTGGCGCACCTCGCCGATCACCCGCCGGGCCCTCTCGTCGAGGTCGGCTGCGGCGCCGGCGCGCTCTTGCACGACCTCGTGCGCCGGGGCTTCACCTGCACCGGCCTCGAGCAATCGCCCGCCGCCCTCGACGTCGCCCGCCGCATCCACAGCGACACCGGCGTCACGCTGACGGCGACGGCGGGCGACTGGGCCGGCCACTTCGAGACGCTCATCTCCTGCGAGGTGCTCGAGCACATCGACGACGACGTGGCCGCGCTGCGCGAGTGGGTCTCGTGGCTCAAGCCGGGCGGCCGGGCGATCCTCTCGGTGCCGGCCCACCAGGCCCTCTGGGGACCCCACGACGTCTGGGCCGGCCACCACCGCCGCTACAGCCGCGCCGACTTCGAGCAGCTCGCGCGCGCCGCCGGACTGAGCGTGGTGACGACGGAGTGCTACGGCTTCCCCGTCGCCAACGTCACCCACCGCCTGCGCAACTTCAGCGTGCGCAAGACCCGGGTCGGCAACGACGGCAAAGCAGACCCGGCCCACATCTCCAACAGCGCCAACACCGCCAAGAGCGGCATCGACCGCAGCCTCGAGGTCAAGCTCTACGGCGCCCAGACGTCGACGCTCGGGCGCCTCACGCTGCGGGCCGCGGTGCAGGCCCAGCGGCCGTTCCTCGCGACCGACCTCGGCGAGGGCTATTTGATCGTGGCCACGAAGCGGTAGCCGCTCTCACTTGGTCGGGCGCGGCTCAGGCCCGATCGCCGGGAGGCCGCAGCCCGCGCGTGCGCTGCTCGACGAGCGTGGCGATGGCAAAGGTGACGAGGTCGCCGACCATCGACAGCACGCGGCTGGTGATGGCCAACGACGACGCCACCGCCGGCCCGGCGCTGCTGCCCAGCAGGATCAAGAACACCGCCTCGCGCACGCCGACGCCCCCCGGCGCGCCCGGCGTGACGAAGCCGATGACCCAGGCCAGCGCAAAGCCAAACACGCAGGCCGACGGCGACAGCGCGAGCGCCGGCCAGGCCGTGGCCGCCACGAGGTAGAGCGAGCCGCCCAGCAGCAGGAACGTCAACACGTCGCACACGACGACGACGACGACGGTGCGCAGGGTGGCGATGCGCCAGGCGGCACCGAGCGTCTCCTGCACGCGAGCCCGGAAGCGCCGCCAGACAAAGATGCCGGCGACGACGACGACAACGACCGCCCCGATCCACATCCAGGCGGTGCGCGGGGTGAACAGCATCGACAGCGCGGCCCGGTGCTCGACGAGCAGCGGCAGCGCCAACAACGCGCCGGTGGCGATGACCAGCAGGGTCTCGAGGGTCATCGAAGCCAGCGTCACCGGCAGCGGCACACCCTCGCGGCTGGCGAGCGTGGCCCGGCCCACGAGGTGAAAGATGTTGCCCGGCAGGTACTTGCCCAGCTGCGCCGTGCCGCAGATGGCAAAGGCCCGCGCCGCGCTGATCGATGAGCCGGCGCCGGCGAGCAGGGTCCGCCAGGCCAGCGCGGCCAGCGCGGTGGCGGCGGTCGTGGCCAGGACGCCGGCGGCGCCGACGACGACGAGGCGGCCGCTGACAACGACGGGGGGCACGGCGGCCAGGTTCTTTTGCAAGGTGACGGCGACAAAGGCCAGCGCCACCAGGGCGACCAGGCTGCCGAGCCAGCGGTGCAGGCGGCTCATCGCCCCCTCAATCGATGCTTCAATCGATGCTTCAATCGATGCTGCAAGTGCGGCTTCAGGCGCCGCGCACGATGGTGCCCGGCGGCGGCTCGTTCAGCACCGCCCAGAACATCCCGAGCTCTTTGAGGGCTTTGACGAACTGGTCGAAGTCGACGGGCTTGACGACGTAGGCGTTCACGCCGCGCGTGTAGCTGGCCACGACGTCGACCTCTTCGCGCGACGACGTCAGCATCACCACGGGCACCGTCTTCAGCGCGGCGTTTTCCTTGATGAGCTTCAACACCTCGAGGCCGTCGACCTTGGGCAACTTCAGGTCGAGCAGCACCACCGCCGGGTTGCCCGGCGCGCGCAGCTTGAACATGCCTTCGCGCAGCAGGTAGTCGAGCGCCTCTTGTCCGTCTCTGACGACGACCACCTCGTTGGCGAGCTGGTTCTCGGCCAGGGCCTGCAACGTCAGCTCGACGTCGTTGGGGCTGTCTTCGACCAGCAGGATTCTCTTCAGCTCGGGCATGGGCTCTCGCTTCCACTCGGGAACAGGCAGGTGACGACGGCGACAGAGAGTCGCCGAGGTTAGCCCAGCGCCGATGGATTTCGTCGCGGCGTCGTTCTCGCGCCTCAGGCGCTCGGACGCACCGGCAGGGTGAAGGTAAAGGTGGCGCCGTGGCCGACGCGGCCGACGGCAAAGGTGCGGCCGCCGTGGCGGTGGACGATGCGGCGGACGTTGGCCAGTCCGATGCCGGTGCCTTCGAATTCTTCGGCGCGGTGCAGCCGCTGGAACACGCCGAACAGCTTGTCGACGTGCTGCATGTCGAAGCCGACGCCGTTGTCGGTGACCGAGATCTGGACCTCGTCGGCGCCGTCGACGCCGCTGATCTCGATGACCGGCGCCGGCTGCGGCCGCGTGTACTTGACCGCGTTCGACAACAGGTTGCGCAGCACCAGGCGCAACAACGCCGGGTCGCCGGTCACCTTGGGCAGGCGGCCGATCTTCCACTGCATCGGTCGCCCATAGGCCTCGGTGAGCACGTCGCGTTGCACCGATCCGACCAGGAGATTGAGGTCGACCTCGCGCATCACGAGCTCGGTGCGGGCCACGCGCGAAAACGCCAGCAGGTCATCGATCAACGTCGCTGCCTGCTTGGCGGCCAGCGAGATCGTCCGCAGGTAGTGCAGGCCGCGGGTGTCGAGCTTGGTGCCGGCGTTCTTCTCGAGCATCTCGGCGAAGCCGTTGATGTGGCGGATGGGCGCGCGCAGATCGTGCGACACCGAATACGAAAACGCTTCGAGTTCGCGGTTGCTCTCTTCGAGCTCGTGGGTGCGCTCGGTGACGCGGCGCTCGAGGTTCTCGGCGAGGTCGCGCAGCCGCCGCTCGTCGGCCTTTTGCCGGCGCAGATCGCGGCCGACCATGGCCAGCGCCGACGGCTCGCCGCTCTCGCGATCTTTGAGGGTGAAGAGGCTGAGCGACACGAGCACGGCTTCGTCTCCGCCTTCGTGCTGGCCGCTGCCGCCGTGCCGCAGCCGCACCTCGCCGTCCCAGCGGCCGGTGGCGCGGGCGGTGGCGGCGCCGGCGACAAAGGCGGCGCGGTCGGCGTCGACGACGAGGTCGGCGGCGTCGGGGCCGTGCTCGCGCAGGGCGGCGACGTTGTCGAGGCCGAGCAGGCGCAGGCCGGCGTCGTTGCAGAAGATGGGTTGGCCCGCGAGCGAGCAGTAGCCGATGAGGTCGCCGCTCTCTTCGACGAGCGCCGCCAGGCGCAGGCCGGCGTCGAGCGAGGCGCTGCGCACCACGGCCAGCGCGAGCTGGTCGGCGACCAGGCCCAACACCTCGGAGACCGACGGCGACGCCCCTCGTCCACCGCAGACCACCAGCACGCCGACGACGACCTCGGATGCCACCAGCGGCAGGCCCAACCAGGCGGCGCCGTCGTCGCCCGGTCGGGGGCTGTCGTCGACGACCGCGGCCAGGGCTTCGGGCGACAGCGACGGCAGGGTTCCAGCGCCGGCCCGCGCGCGCAGCGCGCGTCCGTTGTCGGCGCCATCCACGAGCCAGACCCCGCAGCCCTGCACCTCGAGGGCCCGCATCACGGCGGCGACGATGGTGCTGAGCTGGTCGTCGAGGCTGCGGTCACCGGCCAGGGCCCGGCCGACTTCGCCGAGCAGCGCCACCTGCCGGCCGCGCTCGGCAAGCGCGGGCTCGAGATGGGCGGGGACGTCGACAGCGGGCATCCCGCGCACCGTAGCATTCGCCCGTCAGCCGGCAGGAGGGTCCCCGGGCCCGCGGGGCCGCGCGGACCGGAAGCAAACGACGCGAGGCCTGACGTCGTCGTCGGGCGTGGTGTAGAGACCAGGCATGTCCAAGGAAGCCCTCGACGTGACCGACTGCAGGGCGACCGAGGTCGAGCGAGCAGACCAGCTTTCTTCGTCGTCGGCGTCTTCGTCGGCGGCGGCGGCGGCGCCGCCGAAGCCGTCGTGAGAGCGCTGCAGATCCTCGAAGAGGCCAGCGCCGTCGTCGACGGCACCACCTGCGACTGCAGCACCGAGTGCTGCCGCTTCGGCGTCACCGGCCGCGAGCCCTGGCTGACCCGCGCCGAATTCGACGTCGTCACCGCCGCGGTCAAAGCCCAGGGACGCCGCCTGCCCGCGGTGCCCGACCAGCCCGACGGCCGCTGCGCGTTCCTCGGTGACGACGACCGCTGCCGCGTCTACGCCGCCCGCCCGCTCGGCTGCCGCACGTTCTTTTGCGACAACGCCCGCCACCCCGACGGACGCACCGGCAAGCTGTCGACGTCGACGAACAAGCAGCTGCGGGCCTTTCCGCAGCGCCTGGCCGACCTCACGCCCGGCGAAGAATCAAAGCCGCTGGGCGCCTGGCTGCGCGCGGCGGCGGCGACGAAGCCCGGCCAGAAGCACAAGCAGCCCCGCTGACGTCCCCGCTGACGACCCCGCTGATGACTGGGACGACGACGACGATGCACCGCAGCCGCAGCCGCCGGGGCGGACGCTCGGGGGCAGGTCGGCGCCCTCGCCCTCGCCTTCGTTCACGCTGCCTTCGCCTTCGCCCTCGTTGACGCCTTCGCCTTCGCCTTCGCCCTCGCCCTCGCCGACGCTGCCTTCGCCCTCGCCTTCGCCCTCGCCGCCTTCGCCTTCGCCGTCGGCGGGGCCGGGCCGGCAGCTGCCGCGGGCGGTGTCGCAAACGTCGCCGACGCCGCAGCCCGCGACCTCGCAGCCGTCGGCACATCGGCCCGACACACACAGGCGGTCGCCGGCGCAATCGACGTCGAGGCTGCAGGCTCCGCCGGCGTCGACGGCGCCGTCGCCGCGCCAGGTCAGGCGAAAGGCGTCGAGCCCCAGGCGGTGGCCGGCGGTCTGATCGAGCGCGTCGTTGTCGACGACGACGACGACGACCTCGCCCTCCTGCAGCACCACCTGGCCGAGGGTCACAAAGATGCCGCCGGAGACGTTCTGGTCGAGGGCGAAGCGCTTCTCCTGCCCACGGCCCAGCACGCGCACCGGCACCGCTTCGTTGGTCGCCGGGTCGAGCGGGATGAAGCCGGCGACGTCAAAGGTGCCCGACGATGGCGCCACGCCCTGCCAGCGCGCGCTGGTGGTCGCCGGCCGCGCCGGGGCCACCGACAGAAAGCGATCCGAGAAGCCGCCCTCGGCGTGCGTCTGGTGCTCGCCCGTGATGGTGAAGCCACCGGTCGCCGTGGGCGGGTCTTCGTCGTCAAGGATCAACGTGCGCTGGGCCTCGGGCGGGCAACCCGACGGCGGACACTCCTCGACGCAGGAGTCGGCGTGGGCCGGGCTCGGCAACGGCAGGCGCACCGAGAACAGCCCCGACTGGTTGGGGATGTCTGTCGGGTAGGTGATGTCGACGGCGTCGAACACCGGCTCGCTGGCGCCGGCCGCGTTGTCCTTTTCTTGCGGGAAGCCGAGGTAGCCCCACACGATCTCCTGGTAGGGATAGCTGCCGCGGCTCAGCGACCCTGGTGAGTTGAACGGCGGTCGATTGGCCGGATGATCTGGGTTGTTCGGGTTGTTGGAATAGACAAACCCATTGTAGGCCCAGGTGGCGAAGTACCAGCTCTCGAGAAACACCGGATCGGAGTCGCCGAAGCTGCCGCCGAAGCTCTCGTTGCCGTTCCATTTTGCGGCCAGGATGTCGGCGCCAGCGGCAATGTTGATGTCGGCGGTGCGCTGGATGCCCGGATAGCTCGCGGCCCCCGACGTCACCTGCATGACGCCGAATCCGCAGTCGAATGAGATAATGGTGAGACCGTTGCTGCAAAACTGATTGATGGATGATTCAGCCATACCGATGGCGGGCATCAACCGACAAGGAAACTCTGCCGTCTGGCGCGTGCGCGCGGCGCCGACCTCGATCGACGAGACGCCGCCGTCGATGCCGGCGTCGGTCTGGCGTCGGGCCACGGCCTCGAAGATCGAGCGGTAGCCCTCGAGCGAGGGGTTCGCGCCCTCGACGGGCTGGAAGGCACACGAGCGACAGGGGTTCGGACAGGCGGCCCCCGAGCATTGGGCGGCCAGCAGCTGGGCGACGACGACAAAGGCGATCATCGGCGGGCCCCGTAGACGACGACGGCGGTGCGCGGCTTGGGCTCGAGCAGGCGTGTGGGCTTCTTCTTTGACGACGCGGTCGGCGGCAGAGACCACAGCTCACCGGGCAGCGACGCGCCGCGATCCAAAAAGGCGACGACCACGCCTTCGTGCAACAGCTGCGGCCGGGCGACGCCGGCGCGGCCGCTGTGGCGAACGACGCCGTCGACGACGACGGAGCCGTCTTTGCGGCCGCTGCCGGCGGCCCACGACGCGCCGTCAACCACGGGCGAGAGCCCGGCCAGGCCAGAGACCACACGCTTGCCCGCGCGATCGCGCAGCGCCCCGCGCGTGGGGTTTTTGTCGTCGTCGACTTCGACGAACAGCCCGCCGCCGGTGGTGACGACCGGCGAACGGAACACGCCGCGGCCGAGCGCGACATCGACGACGAAGCCGCCGTCGTCGACGCGGTCGACGTGGAAGTGGCCGTCGCCTGCGACGGCGCCCTGCCCCGGCAGCGGCGGGCCGCTCTCGGCGCCGTCGGCGATCAAGAAGCGCAGCGCGTCGACGGTGCGAGCACCGCGGGCGGCGGTGACCCACAGCGCCTGGCGCGAGGCCAGCACCTCGACGGTGTTGCCGAGCGGGTCGACGGCGACGACGTCGAACAGGCCGCCGGCGGCGGTGGCATCGATCTGGCGCACGGCCACCAGCCGGCCTTGCACCAACAGCGGGGCC
>JBKJNL010000546.1:0-9033 GCA_046593615.1 Myxococcota bacterium
CTGCCGCTCGTCATCGACGACGCCGAGGTGCTGCGCCGCGGCGCGCTGGGGCTGACCCCCCGGAAGAAACCGTCCGCTGCTTCATCGTCGAAGACGTCAGCAGCGTCGTCGTCGAACACGTCGTCGTCGAACACGTCGTCAGCGGCGTCGAAGTCAAAGAAGGCAAAGGCAAAGGGAACGGCAAAGGCAAAGAAGCCGTCGGCCGAACACCACGACGGCTGGGACGGCACCAGGCCCGCCTACGTCATCTTTACCTCGGGCAGCACCGGCACCCCCAAGGGCGTCGTCGTCTCGCACAACGCCGTCGTCGCCCAGCTGCAGGCCCGCATTGGCCTCGGCTTCACGCGGCCGGTGCGCTCGGCGCTGCTGGCGCCCTTCTTCTTTGACGGCAGCGTCGAGACGCTGTTCTGGTCGTTCATGAACGGCGCGACCATGCACGTGCTGTCCGAAGAAGCGCGCCGCGATCCGATCGCCATTCGCGCGACGCTGAGCCGGCGGCGCATCACGTACACGTCGGCGGTGCCGGCGCTGTGGGGCGCGATGCTCGACTGCGCCCCGTCGACCGGTGCCGGCGCCGAGCCCCTCGACGCCCTCGAGTTCACGATCGTCGGCGGCGAAAAGCTCACGCCGCAGCTCATCGAGAAGCACAACCTGCACACGACCGCGTGGCTGGTGAACGAATACGGACCCACCGAGACCACCGTGCTGTCGTCGGCGTGGAGCGCCCCGAAGCGCGGCCAGCCCGTGCCCGATCGCATCCCGATCGGCCGCTCATCGCCCCACGTCCGCTGCGCCGTCGTCGACGAGAACCTCGAGCCCGTGCCCTGCCTCGAAGCCGGCGAGCTCGTCGTCTCGGGCATCGGCCTCGCCGAGGGCTATCTGAACGCGCCAGAGCTCACGGAGAAAGCGTTCGTCACCCTGCCCGACGGCTCGCCTGGCTCCGCGGGCGGCGCCACGGGCAAGGGCACGCGCATCTACCGCACCGGCGACGTCGTGCGCCTGTGGCCCGACGGCGACCTCGAGTGGCTCGCGCGCAAAGACGATCAGGTCAAGCTGCGCGGCGTGCGCGTCGAGCCCGGCGAAGTCGAAGCCGCGCTGATGGCCGAAGGCGCCGACGAAGCCGCCGTCCTCGTCGACAACAACAACCTGGTGGCCTGGGTCGCGCCCGAGACGCTCGACGAGGCCACGTTGATCGCGGCCCTGCACAAGCGCCTGCCCGAGGCGATGGTGCCGGCGCGCATCATGGCCATGAAGTCGTTGCCGAAGACAGCCAACGACAAGATCGACAAGCGCAACCTGCCCAAGCTGGCCGTCGACGACGTCGTCACCGTCGCCGCGACCCCGATGGAGGAGGCCATCGCCGCCATCTGGTCCGAGGTGTTGGCCCTCGAGACCGTGTCGGTGACGCGCAGCTTCTTTGCCTACGGCGGCCACTCGCTCAAAGCCGCCCTCGTCGTGCGCAAGCTCAGCGATCAGCTCGGCCGCGAGGTGCCGCTCTCGGCGTTGATGGTGGCCCGCACGGTGCGCGAGCTGGCCCGCTCGCTCGAAGGCAGCGGCGCGAATTCGTCGTCGTCGGCGGCGGCGTCGTCGGAGTCGTCGACGTTGTTGACGCCGTTGACGCCGCGCACGGGACCGCCGCGCGTGGTGTTTCTGCCGGGCATCGGCGGGCACGTCTTTACGTTTGCCGGCATCGCCGATCGCATGAAGGTCAACGCCGCCGGCCTGCGCGCCTGGGGCGCCGAGCCCGGCGAAGAGCCGATGGAGACCGTCGAAGACCTGGCCGAAAAGAACCTGCTCGAGCTTGAAAAAGCCGGGGCCCCCGACGACATCGTCTTTGCCGGCTACTCCTTTGGCGGCCTCGTCGCCTACGAGATGGCCCTGCAGCGCGCGGCCGCCGGCCGACCCCCGCGCCACCTCGTGATCTTTGACACCATGGCCCCGGGCTATCCAAAGAAGCTGCCGCCGTGGACGCGGGCCCGCCTGCACGCCGAGTCGCTGGCCAAGACCGATTGGGCCGGCCGCATGACGTACCTGAAGGACCGCTTCGACAGCGTGAAAGAGAAGCTCAACCTCAAGCTGCAGCGCGCCGACGCCTTCAAGGACGGCTTCGCCTTGAACACCGACGAGCTTGCCGCTTTGTCGCCGGCGCAGCGCGCGCAGCTCGAGAAGCTGGCGGGCGTGACGACGTTGGCGCACCACCGCTACTGGCCGCGGGCGTCGACGTCGGTGCCGATGACGTTGTTCGCCGCCGAGCAGGACTTCGACTGGGCGGCGACGATCATGGACGACCCCATCAAGGGTTGGCGCGCCTGGGTCACCGGCCCGGTCAAACGCGTGACGCTGTCGGGCGACCATCTGCGGCTGTTCGTCGAGGAGAACCTCACGGTGGCCGCGGCCGCGCTCGACGAGCTCTGACGGCGGATGGGTCAGGCGATCGCGGCCAGGTAGTACGGGTGCTTGGCCAGGGCGATGCGGATCGCCATGGCGGCGTCGTCGTCGCGGACGCCTTCGATGGCGGCGATGTCGGAGGCGGCGATCTGCCAGCCCCGCGACGACGCCGCGGCCACGACGCGGTCGGCGCAGGCGACGACGTCGTGCAGGCCCGTGCTGATCGATTGGTGGTGGGTCGCGGTCACGAAGGGGATGGCCCGCGGCAGCTTCCAGCGATCGGTGACGATCCAGCCGGCGTCGCAGTGGTGGCGCTCCATGATGTCGCCCCAGAAGAGGGCGGTGGCCGGAACGTCGGCGGTGATGTCGGGCTCGATGGCCGTCAGGGCAACGACCTTGCCGAAGTCGTGCACCAGCCCGAGCAGCCAGGCGTCGTCGCCGTTGACGCCCTGCACGCCGACGGCGATCGCCTGGCAGGCCAGCGCCGACGCCAGACACTCGCGCCAGACCTGCCGGCGCAGCGCCAGCAGCGGACCGGGACGCAGCGCCTCGGTCGCCAACGACGACATCAAGCAGACGCCGCGCACGCCCTGCACGCCGAGCCGCATGATCGAATACGGCAGCGACACGCGCTCGCCGACGGCCGACGTGAACGCCGCCGAGCGCGCCAGCCGTCCGATGTTGGCGGCGAGGGCCGGGTCGCTCTCGACGAGCCGGGTGATCTCGCCGAGGGACGCGCCGCCCGCGACGGCGTCGTTGACGCGGGACGCGCCCGCCGCGAGCGGAATCACCTCGCGCGACGTCACGCGCGCCGAGATCAGGCCGTCGATGTCGAGGGCGACGACGGCGATGTCGATGTCGATGTCAGCGCCGATTTCGTCGGCGACGTCGACGATGGATTCAATGTCGATGTCGGCAACGACGACGTCGTCGACGTTTGCTCCGCCGTTCACGACGCCGTCAAACGCGGCCTCGAAGTCGGCGTCGAAGTCGACCTCGACCCCGTCGGCATCGTCGTTGCGGGCGTCGTTGTTGGCGTCGTTGTTGGCGTCGTCGGGGGTGCCGTCGCGGGCGTCATCCGCGTCTTCAATCTGCTGGCGAAAGGCGTCGCCAAAGGTCTGAGAGACCCAGGCCGGACCCGGCGGCCGTGGCTGGCGCGGCTGCCCTAAAGGCCGAGGTTGCCGTCGGGGCGGCGGACTGGAGCTCTGCTCGACATTGGCCATGGATGACGCCCTCGCCCCTGGCATCGGCGATCGCGGACCGGCCTTGAGCCGAGGTCAGATCGCCGTCGTCAGGGCTTCGCCGGGAGCAGAGCCGGGCTCACGCGGCGTCAGGCGGCGACGCCCAGCAGGTGGCCGATCGCTGCCGTGACGGCCATGGCGATGCCGCCGCCGACGAGCACGCGCAGGGCGGCGTGCAGCTGCGGCGCGCCGCCCAGATGGGCGGCCCAGGCCCCCAGGGCCGTCAGGCTGGCCAGCGAGACGGCGGCGATGGCCGGGATGCGCACCGGCTCGGGCGCCACCAGCAGCGTGGCCAGGGGAATGGCGGCAAAGACGGCGAAGCTCACGGCCGAGATCCAGGCCGCCTGGATGGGCCTCGCCATCTCGCCCGGCTCGACGCCCAGCTCGTCGCGCAGGTGGGCGGCCAGGCCGTCTTTGGCGGTCAGCTGGGTGGCCACCTGCAGGGCCAGGTCGGCGTCGAGGCCGCGCCGGCGGTAGATGGCGGCCAGCTCTTGCAACTCTGCTTCGGGCTCGTGCTCGAGCTCGTGCGTCTCTTTGGCGATGTCGGCCTTTTCGCTGTCGCGCTGGGTGCTGACCGAGACGAACTCGCCGGCGGCCATCGACATCGCCCCGGCGATCAGACCGGCGCCGCCGGCGACGACGACGGCCTCTTTTGACGACGACGCCGACGCCACGCCGATCATCAGGCTGGCGGTCGAGACGATGGCGTCGTTGGCGCCGAGCACCGCGGCGCGCAGCCACCCGGCGCGGCCGCTGCGGTGACGTTCGTGGTGCAGAGACGCGGGCTGCCTGGACATGGGGGCCGTCATAGCCTCCTGTGCCCGCGGGTCAGCCCCGTCTCGCTTCGCCCGCCGCGCTCAGCGCGGATCCGCGCAGCAGCGATAGCCCAACGTCGACGACGACGACTTGGCGCCGAGGGCGTGACGGGCCGAGCAACGCGACGCGAAATCTGGACGGTCGGCGCTGCCGCCCTTGGCGATCTTCTGGCCGCCGACGGTGTCAGCGACCCACTCCTCGACGTTGCCGGCCATCATGAAGACCTTGAAGCCCGAGCGGCACTTCTTGAAGTCGACCGGCGCCGCCAGCGGCCGGGGCTTGCCGTCGCCGTCTTCGGTGTTGCAGGTGTCGGCGTCGTAGGTGTTGCCGTACGGGAAGCGCGACGACGACGGACCCTTGCAGGCGCGCTCCCATTCGATCTCGCTGCACAGGCGCTTGCCTGAGCGATCGCAAGAATTCTTGGCCGCCGCCCAGGACACACCTGTCGTCGGCAACGCGTCCTTGCCGTTGGGGGCTTCGTAGTAGTCGATGCAGTAGGCCTTTGTGTCGACGGCGTTGGCGTCGGCCTCGCCGAAGTTGCGCATGGGGTCGCTGCCCGACGAGCCGAACGTGAACGAGCCGGCGTCGATCTTGACCATGCCCTTGGGGCACGAGCCGGCGTTGAGCGCGAGGGCGGCCGCGGCGGCTTTGTCGTCGACCTTGGGCGGGTCGACCTTCAACGGGTCGACCTTCGGCGGGTCGACCTTGGGCGGGTCGGCCTTTGGCGGATCGACCTTGGTCAGCATCGCCTCGCGTTCGCGGCGGGCCATCTCGTCGGCGGCGCGGCGCTCGGCCTCTTCGCGCTCGCGCACGAGGGCGGCTTCGGCGGCCCGGTCTGGGGGTGGCGCGACGACGGCGACGGCGCTGCCGGCATCGACGACCGCAGCGACCATGGCGACGCCGGCGTCGACGACGACGGGGGCGACGGGGATCACGGGGATCACGACGGGTGGGTTGAGCTTCGGCGGATCGGGATCGGCCGGATGCAGGGTGACGACAGCGCCGTCTTCGTCGTCGCCGCCCTGCTTCATGATCTGGCGAACGCCCAGCAGCACGAGCAGCACGACGACGCCGACGCCGGCGGCGATGGCCACGGGGCCCGGGCCCGCGCGGCGCTCGGCGCGGCGCGGCGGCGACACCGGGCGCAGCGGCGCCACGAGCGGCGGCGGCTGCACATCGATCTCATCGCCCCCGAGGCTGCGCAGTCCACCGCCGAGGCCACCGCTGAGGCCACCGCCGAGCCCACCGGTCAGCGTCTCGCGCAAGGAATCGTCGTCGTCGTCGACGGCGGCGGGCAACGACGGCGGCCCCTCTTCGTCGCGCCGATCGTGGCTGCGCCCATCGCGTTGATCGTCGCGTTGATCGTCGCGTTCATCGTTGCGGCGATCGTTGTGGCGACCGCTGAGACGATCGCGGCGCCCGTCGGGATCACCGGTGCCGCCGACACCCGTGCCGGCGGTGCGCGTCAGGGCCTCGCGCAGCTCGGGGTCTTCGACGAGGTCGGGGCGCGGGTGCAGCTTGAGCGCGGTCAGCGCGTCGTGGATGGCCAGGCCGTTCTCGGTGCGCGGCCGCGGCACGTCGCTGGTGATCGACAGCGAAGAATCGATCGACTCCGACGACGGCACCTCGTCCGAGGTCAGGCCGAGGTCGTCGGCGGCAGAGCGGACGTTGAGCTCGGCGGTGGCGTCGAGAGAGCGGTCTCGGCCGGCGGCCGGTCGACGGTGGGCGGGCATCGACGGCGACGTAGCGGGATCGGAGCCCGGCTCGCTCGAAGCCTGGGGCACCGGCGCGCGGCCCGCGTCCTGGCGCGTGCCGCCGATCAGGCGGTTCTCGGCGGTGGGCGATTCTTCATCGCCGGCCGGAGGGAATTTGCCGTGCCCGAGCGGTCCGTCGCCGTCGACGTCGTCGGGCAGCGGCGGCGGGATGAGCTTGTCGTCGCCTTCGTCGGAGTAGAGCGACTCGAGCAGCTCGTCGGCACGCGGCGGGCGCTCACCCGACGAGATGAGCCCCGGGCGGTGACCCGGCGTGTTGCCGCGCTGGTTCTTGTTGCCCTTGCCCTTGTTCTTCTTGTGCTTGCCCGAGCCCGAGCCCTTGACGGGCTTGCCACCCGGGCTGGTGTCGATGTCGTCGACACCCGACAGCCCGCCGCGCAGCGTGGGGTCGTCGACGGTGTCGTCGGGGTTGGCGCCGCTGATGCCCATCAGGCGCCGGGCGATCAGGTTGTCAGATGCTGAGCGGGATCCCGGGTCGCTGTCGGCGTCGCCGTCGGAGGCGATGTCGCCGTCGGTGCTGGAGGCGATGCTGGCCTTGCGAGCCTGCTCATCGCGCACGATGCGGGCCTCGTCGGCGGCGCGGTTGGCGTCGATGACCTTGCTCTCGAGCAGCAGCACCTGGCTCTGCCCGATCTCCATCAGCGACGGATCGTCTTCGGGCTGGCTGACGGGCAGCGAGATCGACAGCGCTGGGTTCGTCTCGTTCGCCGGCACCGGCGGCGGCAGCGACCGCGGCTTCGGCGGAGCCGTCGGAGCCGTCGACGACGGCGCGGCCGGAGGATTCGACGTCGCCGGCTTCGCCGGCAGCGCGGCCTTGCCGCCCAGCAGCGGCCGCGCGGGCTCGCCGACGACGGACGGGATCGGCAGCGGGGTGCCGCCGAGGGCGTTCAAGGCCTGCTCGACCTCTTTGGCCATCTCGCCGGCCTTTGCGAAGCGCCCGTCGGGGTGCTCGGCGAGGGCCCGGCGGATCAGTCCGTCGATGCGCGTGGGCAGCTGCTCGAGGGCGGCGGTGAACGCGCGGCTGAAGTGGCCCTCGTAGACGAGGCCGGTCAGCATCTCGGCCAGGATGACGCCGAGCGAGTAGATGTCGACGCGGCCGTCGATGCTCTGGGCTTCGACGCGCAGCTCGGGCGCGATGTAGGGGAAGCCCTTGCTGCGGCTCTTGGCGATGCCGAGGAACGGCTTGAGCGGCAGGCCCTTCACCAACGAGAAGTCGGTGACCTTCAAGAGGTCGGGCAAGACGACGACGTTCTCGGGCTTGAGGTCGCCGTGCCACGTCTGCTTGTGGGCGTAGTCGAGGGCCGCGCCGAGCTGCTGAAAGATCGGAATCAGCTCTTCAGGCGAAAACGCCTGGGCCTTGTCGTGGCGCAGCCGGATGATCTTCCGCAGCGTGAGCCCCTCGAGGAGCTTCATCGTGAAGAAGCGCCGGTTGGGCGTCAGGTGCTGCCCCTCGTCGTAGATGCGCACGATGTTGGGGTGCTGCAGCTTGCGCGCGGCCTTGATGGCCTTCTGGAATTGCTTCTGCTCTTCGTCGGTCTGCAGCAGGTTCGGCGAGATGCCCTTGAGGGCCACGTCGACGTCGACCTCGGTGTCTCTGGCTTTGTAGACGGCGCCGACGCCGCCCTGGCCGATGAGGTCGACGATCTTGTAGCGGCCGGCGATGATCTCGCCCGGCGCAAAGATGAGCGCCTGCTGCACCCCCGTCGTCGGACGACGGTTGGCGGTGCTCTTGCCCCCGCCCTGCTTGTCGGACAGGTCTTGCCCGCAAACCGTGCAGTTCACGCCGTCATCTGGATTGTAGGAGCCGCAGCGAAAACAAAGCATCGTCGTCGACGACCCGCGTAAGGGGAGAGTTCGGTCCCATACCCCAACGATCGCCCCAGACAAACGGCCTGCCCCACCGCCCCGGCGAGCGCACCCGCCGGACCCGCCGTGCCGCCGTTGTCGGGCGGCTGAACGCGTGGCACCTGCCGGCCATGCTCTGGATCGTGACCGCGCTGATCCTCGTCGCCGCGCCCTCCGCCCCCGACGGCCCGACGTCCGCATCTGCTCCGCCCGCTCCGACGACGGCACCGACGACGACTCCGACGACAGCCGCAGCGGCGGCCATCGTGCTGGAGCTCGACGTCGGCGGGGAAGGCGGCACGCCCAACGAGCGGCGGGAGCTGTCGGAAGCGCTGTCGTTGACCTTTGCCGAGCGCCTCGACGCCGACGTCGCCTCCCAGGCCTCGCTGCGGGCGCGGGTGGATCTGGTGGCCCAGCAGCAGCAATCCGGCTGCGACTCCGCCTCGTGCTTCGCCGAGCTGGCCAGCGCCCTGGGCGCCAACACCGTCGTCTTTTCGCGCCTGGTCTCGATCGGCGGCGAGCAGGTGCTGCGCGTCGAGGTCTACGACGACCCCACCGCCCGCACCGTGGCCCTGTCGACGGCCAAGGGCAGCAGCCAGCGGGTCCTGCTCGATCGCCTGCCCGCGCTGGTCGACGGCCTCATCGACGAGGCTGGCCTGACCCGGCGCACGCGCGGCCAGCGGGTGCTGCTCGAGGAGCCCGGCTTCTTTGACAAGCCCGGCGCGTCGCAGCTGGTCGGCGGTGGCGTCGCCGTCGTCGTCGGCGCGGCGGCTTTTGTCGTCGGGGGCGTTGCGATCGCGGTCGGCAACGCCGGCGTCGAGGGGGTCAACGCCGCCAACCGCATCTGGGTCGAGAATCCGACGGTCGAAAACCTCGAGTCGGTGAACGTCCTGACCGACTCCAACCCCGGCGGCGTGCAGACCCTCGGTGGGCTGCTCGTCACCGCTGGCGTCGTCACGTTCGGGGTCGGT
>JBKJNL010000597.1:0-2760 GCA_046593615.1 Myxococcota bacterium
GGTGCCGCGCTGCCGCGAGACCGCGCAGGGCCTGCACAAGGGGCTCATCGAGGCCGGGCGCACAGCGCGCATCGTCGGCGAGCGCGCGGCGTTTGGCGCCAGCTACCTGAAGGACCCGGTGGGGCTGGCGCGGGCCTACCTGAAGCACGGCAAGGGCTTCGTCCGCGCCTGGTTCGACGGCGAGATCGACCCCGCCTGGATCGACGCCTGCGAGGTCGTCGCCCAGCGCCAGCTGCATGCGCTGCAAGAGGGGCTGCGCGATCACCCGCTCATCGTCGCCGTCAGCCACGACTGGAACATCGCGGCCTTGAAAGAGCACGCGCTGGGGCTGCGCTTCGAAGACACGGGCTGGCCGCGCTTCCTCGACGGCGTCGTCGTCTCGGTCGACCAGGGCCGCCTCCACGTCGATGCCGTTCTCGAAGCCGGCGTCGAAGCGCGCGTCGAAGCGGGCTTCGGCGACAGCGCGCCGCGTGACGGGTCGGGCTCGTCGAACGCCCAGCGGAAAGTTTGACGCCGTCGTGGTCGGCGGCGAACGTGCCTCTATGACCGTCGACGCCGCGGCCCAGGACGGCCTCTTCGGCCGCCTCGCGGTCCACCAACGACTCATCACCATGGAGCAGCTGGCGCAGGCCACCTCGGCGCAGTCGCGCGACAGCGGTCGTCGGCCGCTCGGCGAGCTCTTGATCGAGCTCGGTTACCTCACAGCGGATCAAACCGAAGAGCTGCTCCGCCACCAGAAAGACATCCTCGGACGACGCGCCCAGGACGAGCGCGATCGCCACGCCGCCCTGCTGCCCCGCGCGATCGAGCTCCCCGCGTCGGCGTCGGCGATCAGCCGCGGCGCGGTCCCGCCGGCCGATCCGTTCGCGCGCCAGAACACGCTCGCCATCAGCGTCGACGTCGTCGAAGAGGTGCGCGCGGTCATCGCCCGCGAGGGCGGCACGCTGAAGACCGTCGACCCGCTGGCCGAGGCCAGGGCCTGGGTGACGTCGGTGTTGGCGGCGGCGGTGACGCAGCAGGCGTCCGACGTGCACATCCACACCGACGAGCCGGTGCGCATGCGGCGCTTCGGACAGCTGGTGCCGGTGACGTCGCAGCCGTTGCCGGCGACGTTGACGTCGTTGGCGCTGCAGGCGCTGTTGCCGGCGAACGAGCAGAAGAAGCTTGAGCAGCACGGCCAGGTCGATTGCGGGCTGACGGTGCCGGGTGTGGGTCGCTTCCGGGCCAATTTCTACCGCCAGCTGCGCGGCATCGACGGCGTGTTCCGCGTGGTCAAGCCGCGGCCACCGACGTTGTCCGAGCTGTCGCTGCCGGCGTCGTTGGCGCGGCTGACGACGTTCAGCCAGGGCATCGTGCTGTGCACCGGCCCGGCCGCGTCGGGCAAGTCGGCGACGCTGGCGGCGCTTGTCCACATGATCAACGAAGAGCGCGCCGAGCACGTTGTGACGATCGAAGATCCCATCGAGGTGCTGCACCCGTCGATCCGCTGCGTGGTGAACCAGCGCGAGGCCGGACGCCACACGCTCAGCTTCGCCCGGGCCCTGCGGGCCGCCCTGCGCGAAGACCCCGACGTCATCGTCGTCGGCGAGCTCCGCGATCGCGAGACGGTGCACCTGGCGCTCACCGCCGCCGAGACCGGCCACCTCGTGCTCGCCACGCTCAACACGCACAGCGCCGTGCGGACCATCAACCGCTTGATCGGTGAGTTCCCGCCGTCGCAACAGCCGGGCGTGCGGGCCATGCTCTCCGAGAGCCTGCGGGCCATCATCAGCCAGCGCCTGCTGCCGCGAAAAGACGGCCACGGCGTCGTCCCCGCCGTCGAAGTGCTGATGGCCACGCCGGCCGTGCAGAACCTCATCCGCGACAGCCGCGTGCACCAGATCCGGTCGGCGATGCAGACGGGCCTCGCGCTGGGCATGCAGACCCTCGACGCCAGCCTCCTCGATCTCGTGGCCCGCGACGTCGTCGACAAGCACGAAGCCCGTCGCCACGCCGAAGACGGCAAATCCGTCACCGGCGAAGGCACCGCCGTCACCGGCCTGCTGCGCGGAGGTGCCTGACATGGCCGCCCTCGACGCCCTGCTGCGCTACCTGCGCAAAGAAAACGGCAGCGACCTTCACCTCGCCGCGGGGCTCGCGCCGCGGGTGCGCGTGCGGGGCCTGCTCGAGCAGATTCCCGGGCTCGCTGTGCTCGACGGCCCGGCGTTGTTGGCGCTCTTGCAAGACGTCGCCGATCAGAAGCATTGGGACCAGTTCAAGCTCGAGCACGACGTCGACTTCGCCTACTCCCTTGAGGGCGCCGGCCGCTTCCGCGTGAATTGCTTCCAGCAGGAAAACGGGCCGGCCGCTGTGTTTCGGCTCGTGCCCGAAACGGTGCAGCCGCTGTCGTCGTTGGGCGTGCCGGGGGCCGTCGAGCAGCTCGCCCACCTGCGCTCGGGGCTCGTGCTCATGACTGGCCCCACCGGCGCGGGCAAGTCGACGACGTTGGCGGCGGTGGTCGATCGCATCAACGAAATCTCCGCGCGCCACATCGTCACCATCGAAGACCCCATCGAGTTCGTGCACAAATCTCGGCGCTCGGTGTTTTCCCAGCGCGAGATCGGTCTGCACGTGTCGTCGTTCGCCGAAGGGCTGCGCGGCGCGATCCGCCAAGACGCCGACGTCATCCTCGTCGGCGAGCTGCGCGATCCCGAGACCATCTCGCTGGCGCTCTTGGCCGCCGAGATGGGCTGTCTGGTGTTCTCGACGCTGCACACCAAC
>JBKJNL010000686.1:0-6650 GCA_046593615.1 Myxococcota bacterium
GCCCGCGGTCGGCGACAGGCCCGCCAGCGACGCCGTCGCCGACGGCGCGACGGTGTCGAACGTGATGCCGTCGAGGCTGGCGTTGGCGGTGCGGTTGCCGGCGGTGTCTTCGAAGCAGGCCTCGAAGCACTTGCCGCCCTGCGCCGCGGTGGCGCCGAGAGACAGGTTCAGGCCGACCGTCTGCTGCAGCGCTCCGTCGTCGTCGACGGCGCCGCTGACGCTCTGGAACGAGGCGCTGGCGCAGGCCAGCGTGGGCGAGGCGCAGGTGGCGTTGACGGTCTCGAGCAGGGCGAAGCGGGCGGTGTCGGTGCCCATGCGCAGCGTGACGGTGACGTTTTCGGAAGCGTCGGTCGAGAATGCCGCGCCGCTGTTGACGACCACGGCGCCGTTGGCGCCGACCTGGTCGAGCACCGACGAGTTGCTCGACGTCACGGTGTTGCCGGCGGCGTCCTCGAAGCAGGCAAAGACGATCTTGTTGCCGTCGACGGAAGAGAGCACGAAGTCGGTCTTGGCGAAGTCGCTGACGGTGGCGATGTTGGCCGGGCGCTCCATCGGCTCGCTGCAATCGGCGAAGCCTTCGCTGACCTTGAAGGCGACCACGTCACCGGCGGTGTTCCAGTCGAGCAACACGCGCAGCCCGGCGGTGGTGGTCAAGAACGCGTTGTGGTTGGCGTCGGCGTCGGCGTTGTCGATGACGACGGCGTTGGTGCCCGGCAGGCCCGGCACAGCGGTGTCGAACGTCGTCGTCGCCTGGTGCGGCGTCGCCGTGACGTTGCCGGCCCGATCGCGCAGGCAAAGTTGGATGGTGCGCAGGCCCTGCGGAGAGGCCGCGAGGTTGAGCGAGAACGACGTGACGAGCGGCACAAACGTCGCGCTGGCGCATGTCAGCGTGCCCTCGGCGATCGCCATCTGGGCGGTGTCGGCCGCCGGATTGTTGATCGTGATCGCCACGCTGGTCGACGACGTCGCCGTGCCGCTGTTGCTGCCGTTGATGCGGAAGTCGGCGTTGCTCGCGAGCGCGGGCGCCAGCGTGTCGACCGTGACGCTGATGGTCTTGGCGTCGACGACGGCGGTGGTGTTGCCGGCGCCGTCGGTCAGGCGCACGCGCAGCGTGTGGAGGCCCTGACCAAGGCCGGTGACGTTGACGACGCCGGCGGCAAAGGCACGCGCGGCTTCGACACCGTCGACGGAGACGAGGGCGCTGCCGCCGACGCCCGAGCCGTTTTCGTCGCTGGCGACAGCGAGGGTCACGGTGCCGCTCGTCGAGAACAGCGTGCCGCCGTCGGCGGAGCAGCTGCTGCAGGTCACACTGCTGACGACGGGCGCGCGGGTGTCGAGCACGATGGCGTCGGGCGCGGCGGCGGTGACGTTGCCGGCGTCGTCGTAGAAGCAAGCGACGACGGTCTTCTGCCCGTCGCCACTGCTCAGGGTGAGCGCTCTCGTGTCGGGCGAGGTGCCATCGAGTGCTGCGCGCGCGGCGGTCGAGCAGTCGATGGCGCCCTCGGCGACGGCGACCTGCGTGGCCGCGCCAACGCCCGTGGCGCTGTAGCTCAAGGTCACGGTGATGCCCGCGGCCGTGGTGGTGCTGGCCACATCGACGGTCACGGCCGACGGGGCGGCGGTGTCGAGGGTGATGGTTGCCTCGGTCGACGACGCCGAGACGTTGCCGGTCTCGTCTTTCAGGCAGACCGAGACCGTCTTCAGCCCGTCAACGGCCACCAGGCTGCGGGTGAAGCCCGCGGCGAACGGCACGTAGGCGACGGCGTTGCAGTCGGCGATGTCGGCGTCGGCCACGGCAATGGAGACAACGTCGACGGCGGCGCCGACAACAGCGACGTCGACGAGGCGGTCGCGCGTGAAGCCGCCGCTGGCCGAGCCGTCGAGCGTGATGCTCGTGAGCGTCGGGCGGGTCGGGTCGAGGAAGATGGCGTCACTGACCACGATCCGGCGGCCAGCGCGCTCGCGCACGCAGGCGCTGACGGTCTTCTGTCCCTCGGTTGCCGCGGCCAGGTTGAACGCGCGGGGCGACGTCGGGGCTTCGAACGCGGTCTGGGCATCGCAGGCGGCTTGTGACAGCGCGCCCTCCTGGTAGGCGACGCCGTCGACGTCGCCGGGCACGAGCAATGCGAGCGACAGAGCGGCTGACGAGCTGCGTGGCGCGCCGCTGTTGATGACGATCGAGGTGTCGAGCGTCGACGGCGCGACGGTGTCGAGGACGATGCTGTCTGTGGCCAGGGTCGTGTTGCGCGCGCGGTCGCGGAAGCACACCGCGACCAGCTTGACGCCGTCGCCGGCGGACAGGGCGTGGGCCGCGACGGCCTGGGGCGAGGTTGCTGGCAGGGCCGTGTAGCTGGCCGACGAGCAGTCGAGGCCGTCGTTTGCCAGGGCGCGCTCCACGGCGTCGCTCGAAAAGGCCAGGCTCAGCGCCGCGGTCGACGACGTCGCAAAGGCGGCGTTGGCGGCGATGGTCACGGTGTTGGTCGCGGCCGCCGGCGGCGTCTGGTCGAGGACGATCGACGCCGTGGTGACCAGCGACTTGTTGCCGCCGCGATCGCGCAAGCAGAGGAACACCGTCTTGCTGCCGTCGCCGCTGGGCAGCGTCAGCGTAGCCGTTGTCGCCAACGCCGCATAGACAACGTTGTCGCAGTCGATGCTGCTCGTTGACAGGGCCATCTCGACCGCGTCGCCACCGCTGATCGAAGCGGCGATCTGCGGGTTGCTGGTGAAGCCGGGCTGGCCGTTGCCCGACAACGTCAGCGTGCCCGAGGGGCGGGTCTCGTCGAGCAGCACGGTGTCGGTGGCCAGCGAGGTGCGGCCCGAGTCGTCCTTGAAGCACACCGAGACCGTCTTGACGGCGTCGCCGGGGGACAAGTTGATGACACCCTGAGCCTGGAACGCCTGGTACGAAGCGGTCGCGCAGCTCTGTGTGGCGGCTTCGACCACGGAGGCGAGGTGGACGTCGGCCGGGGCTTCGAGAACAACCGAGACGTTGGTGCGGGACGTGACGATGTCGCTGCCGTTGGCCAGCACGATGCGTCCGACCGGCGAGCTGGTGTCGAGCACGGCCGAGCCGGTCGCCGATGAGACGTTGCCAACGAGGTCCTTGAAGCAAGCGCCGATGGTCTTGGTGGCATCACCGGCCGACAGCGTGAGCGCGATGTCGACGGTGGCGCCCGTGGCGTTGGCAAAGGTCGCGGCCTGGCAGTCGAGTTGGCCTTCAGCGACGGCGACCTGCGCGGTGCCGGTGCCGAGCGTGAGGCGGGCCTTGATGGCCGTGCGGTGGATGAACCCTGCGACCGGCAGCGGGCTCGATTGATCGTCGACGATGGCGACGGCGACGCTCTGGGGCGGCAGGCGGTCGAAGATGATGCTGTCGCTGACGATTGCGGTGTTGCCGGCGCGGTCCCGAAGACACGCACGCACCGTGTTCTGCGCTTCGTTGTCGGGGCCGGGCAGGGTGACGGTCTTGGTGGCCACGGCCGGCTCGAACGAGGCGGTGGCGCAGTCGATGGTCGGCGCGTTGGTGACGGCAACGGCGTCGACGTCGCTGTCGAACGTCAGGTCGACGAGCACCAGCTCGCTCCTCGTGCGGGCGGCGTTGCCGGCGATGACCAGCGTGCCCGTCGGGATCACGGTGTCGATCTCGATCTGGTCTTCGGCGTAGAGCGTCCGCGTCGGGGTGCGCACGCACACGCCGATGGTGCGCACGCCGTTCACGAGACCCGTGACGGTCGGGCTCTGCTGAAACGCCGTGAACGCGCCGGACTCGCAGACGTCGACGACCTGGTTGTTGTTGGCGTCGACGCTGACCTGATCGATCACGATCTTCGACGTCTGCGCGTCAGACGGCGCGAGCACGTTCAAGGTCACGTTGGCGCTGCGGCTAAAGGCGTTGCCGTTGCCGGCGATGACGACGACCTGGTTCAACGCCGAGAGGTCGACCTCGATGGCGTCGGACGCGCGGCGGCGGTTGTCGGCAGCGTCGCGGAAGCATGCGGTCGCTGTCTGCGGGCCGGCGCCGGTCAAGGTCACCTGCTTGGTGAGCGGCGGGCTGAGCGCGCCCAGGGCGACAAAGTCGGCCAGTGACACCGACTCGCACTCGACGTCGTTGGGCAGCAAGGCGACGGCGGTGACGTCGGCGTCGACGGTCAAGCGGCCGTTGACCGAGAGGGTGGTCACGGTGGCCGCGCCGTCGTTGAGCACCACGGTGCCGACCGGCGCGACGCGGTCGACGACGATGGTGTCCGTGATCCTGGTGGTGCGGCCGGCGGCGTCTTTCAGGCAGGCCGAGACGGTGGTGTTGCCGTCGACGGTGAACGAGACGCGCAGCAGCGCAGGAAAGGGCTGGTAGGCGACGCTGGCGCAGCCGATATCGCCGACAGCGACGGCCACGGCCACCACGTCGGCGGAGGCGCCGTTGACGTCGACGTTGACGTCAACGGGATCGGTCGGTCGGCCGGGGATGCCGCGCACAAAGGCCGCGCCGCCGGCGACCAGCAGCGAGCCCACGGGGTCGGCGCGGTCGAGCAGGATGGTGTCGGTGGCAGACGAGCGGTTGCCGGCGCGATCGGAGAAGCAGCCGGTGACGGTGCGGACGCCGTCGGAACCGCCGGCGGCGAGGGCGACGGTCGGCGTGACGGCGCGATCGAACGGCAGCAGCGTGGCGGTCGCGCAGCTCGGCGTGCCTTCGGCAAACAGCGCGCTGGTGACGTCGGCGGCGTCGCTGACGAGCACATCGACGGAGGTGTCGATGCTGAAGGTGTTGCCGCCATCGATGCTGACTCGCGCCACCGGAGCCTGGGTGTCGACGACGAGGGCCAGGCGGCTGGTGCTGACGTTGCCGGCTTCATCGCCGAAGCAGCCGACCAGCGTGAGCGCGCCGTCGGGGAACGGCCCCTGGTTCACGGGCAGCGTCGGCGTGACCGGCAACGTCGCCGGGCAGGCGAAGGGCTCGGCGAAAACGGCGAAGCGGGTGGCGCCGTCGAGGGCGGCGTTCACCGCGAACGTCGCGGTGGTCACGAAGCCGTTGCTGGCCGAGGCGACCAGCAGCGTGCCGGCCGGCGCGACGGTGTCGAGGCGCACGCTGTCGCTGCTGACCTCGCGGTTGCCGGCGGCGTCGACGAGCTCGACGAACACCGAGCGCAGCGCGTCGGGGAACGGCAGCCGGAACGTCGTCGCCGGGCTGAAGGGCAGGTCGGGACCGGCAAACGTCGACGTCGATGACAAGCGCATGCCGACCACGTCGGTGGGGGCGTTCTGCACGGTGACCGCCACGTCGGGGTCGCGCACGACGTCGACGCCGCCGGCCACGGTGACCGTGAAGGTCGGGCGCTGGTTGTCGTGCACGATCGTGATCGAGCGCGCCTGCGACAAAAGCGAGGTGTTGCCGGCGCGGTCGACGGCGCGGACGACGACGACGTTGGTGGTGTTCGGCGAGAGCGCGACGGCCGCGGTGGTCGGCGACTGCACGACCGTGGCCGCTCCGCCGTTGACGGTGATCGACAGCGCGCTGACCCCACTGCCGCCACCGTCGGCGGCCACGACATTCAGGGTCTCCTGGGCGTTGCCGGCGGTCGAGAACAAGGCGCCGTTCACCGAGCGGCAGGTGCTGCACGACAGCGAGACGACCTCGGGGCCGCTGCGATCAACGAGGATGGAGGCCACGCGCACGGCAGCGTTGCCGACAGCGTCGACGAAGCGCGCCGAGACAAAGGCCGGTCCGTCGCCGCCGATGGGCAGGCGCTGCACGTCGGTGCCGCCGACGAACGGAAACGCGACGTCGGCGTCGTCGAACGCGCCGTCCTGGTCGAGGTCGAGCTGCACCCGGACCGGGGCTTCGGCGAGCGGGCTCACCAGCAGGCGCACTTCGTTCGTCGTCGTTGCCACGGTGTTGCCGTCGGGGGCGGCGAGGGCGAAGCCGGCGTCGGGGGCGCGCGTGTCGATCTGCAAGGTGACCGACAGCGGCGTGGTGCTGGGGTTGCCAGCAGCATCGAGCAGCACGGCGAACACAGTCTGGGGCTCTTCGAGGTCCTGCAAGGCGGGGGCGACGACGTCGCTGCGGCTCTGCGCCGGGGCCGCCGCCGGCTCGAAGGCGCGGATCGCCACATCGACGCCCGACGACAAGAAGCTCAAGCGGTAGCCAAAGACGTCGGCGACCACGGCGCCCTCTGCATCGCGCACCGGGTTGCCCGCGCTGTCGCGCGCCGAGCCGGTGGCGATGGCTGGCGTGTAGCGCGCCGAGCGCAACAGGCGCGTGCCGCCGACGACCGCTGAGCCTTCGGCGCTGACGGTGAACGCGGCGCCGTTGCCGGTCGAAGGCGGCGTGCGGTCGTGGACGACGGCGGCCGACGACGGCGTCGAGCAGTTGCCGGCCTGGTCGCAGGCAAAGACGAACAAGCGATGCAGCTTCTCGGCGACGGCACCGCCGACGGTGGGCAGCCCGATGGTGCAGGCCCGTGCGTTGTCACATTGCCCGCCGCCAGCGGGAGCGCTCGCCGGCGCGCTGTCGGCGACGACGACGCGGGCGCGGGCCAGCGGGGCGACTTCGCCGACCTCGCCACCGGTGTCGGCGTTCACGACGATGTCGACGTTGCCGAAGCGCGTGAAGCCGGCGTCGAGGGCTCCGTCGGCGCGGTCGTCGTCAACCGCGC
>JBKJNL010000818.1:0-5510 GCA_046593615.1 Myxococcota bacterium
GTTCGTCTTGAACGAGGTCATGGTCAGCTCAGACACCAACCTGACGGGCGCGCTCTTGAAGGGCATCGACGGCGACACGATCAACACCGTCACCGACCTGCGCCAGAACATCGACAAAGGCGACCTCGACCATCTGAAGCACCCTGAGCGCATCCCGGCGATCAAAAAGGCGGCCACCGGCGAGGGCGGGATGCAGAAGCCCGACGAAGCGGTCCAACGGGCCCTCGACGACGCCATTGCCAAAGCGGCCGGCGGGGTGGGCTCGGTGCCCCTGCCGGGCGTCGACAAGGCCATGCCCGGCGTCGTCATCGGCGTGGAGATGGCGCAGAACCTCAAGGTCTTCGTCGGCGACGTGATGAACGTGGTGTCGCCGGTGGGCGAGCTCGGCCCGACCGGCCCGATTCCAAAGGCGCGCGCGTTCCGGGTCGCCGCCATCTTCTACAGTGGTATGTACGAGTACGACTCGAAATTCATCTACATCGACATCACCGAGGCCCAGGACTTCTTTGGGCTCAAGGGGGCGGCCACGGGCGTCGAGTACAAGCTCGAGGACGTCGACAATGTCCAGAGCGTCGCCCGCGAGATCATGCACGCGCTCGGCGGCTACCCGTACCGCACAAAAGACTGGATGGAGATGAACCGCAATCTCTTCTCAGCACTAAAGCTCGAGAAGATCGCGATGTTCATCATCTTGAACTTCATCGTCATCGTCGCCAGCTTCCTCATCGCCGCCGTCGTCATCGTCTTTGTCATCGAGAAGTCCAAAGAGATCTCGATCTTGAAGACCATGGGCGCGACCGACACCTCGATCATGAAGATCTTCGTCACCTACGGCATCACCGTCGGCGGGCTGGGGACCCTGCTGGGGATAGGGTTGGGGGTGGGCATCTGCTGGCTCATCAAGACATTTGGGATCGGCCTGGATCCAAATGTTTACTATATCGCTAATCTGCCGGTGCAGGTCGAGCCGCTCGAGCTGTTCCTGGTCGGCGTCGCCGCCCTGGGCCTCTCGTACCTCGCCACGATCTACCCGGCGCTGCTGGCGGCGCGGCTCAAGCCCGTTGAAGGCCTGCGCTATGAATGAGCATTTCGCAGCCAGCTGGGTGATCTCATGATGAAGATTGAAGCCCGCGGGCTGACCAAGCACTACTGGTTGAATGGGCATCGCATCCCGGTCTTGAACGGCGTCGACGTCGTCATCCAGCCCGGCGAGCTGGTGTCTTTGACCGGCCCCTCGGGCGCCGGCAAGTCGACGCTGCTGCACGTGCTCGGCACGCTCGACACGCCCACCGGCGGCGACGTCGTCATGGATGGCGTCGACGTCTGGAAGCAGACGCCGGCGGCCATCTCGCGGTTCCGCAACGAGCGCATCGGCTTCGTCTTTCAGTTCCATCACTTGTTGCCGGAGTTCACGGCCCTCGAGAACGTGATGATGCCGGGCCGTGTCGCCCGCCGACCCTTCAAGGAGATCGAGGCCCGCGCCAAGAGCCTGCTCTCCGACGTCGGCCTGCTGTCGCGCATGGACCACCGGCCCGGCGAGCTGTCGGGCGGCGAGCAGCAGCGCGTGGCCCTGGCGCGGGCGCTGGTGAACGAGCCGCGGGTGCTGCTGGCCGATGAGCCCACCGGCAACCTCGACGAGAACACCGGCCGCGGCATCCACGAGATCATCGAGCGGCTCAACAAAGACCGCGGCATCACGGCCATCGTCGTGACCCACAACCCCCGCCTCGCCGAGCGGATGCCGCGCCGCCTGCACCTCGACAAAGACGGTCTGCGCGACAACCAGTCGACGTCGTCGGTGCCGCCAGCGGTGCCGGCAACCTCGGCCGCGCCGCCTCGCGCTTGAGCGGGGCCTGAGGGCCCGCCCCGTGCCCTCCACGCTGACGACGTCATTTGCCCCTTCCGTCGTCGAGCGCGATTCGACATGAGGGAGCGTGTTTTCACTGCAGAACCTCGGCAAGCGCTACGGCGCGCGCGTCCTTTTTGAAGGCGTGCAGCTTCAGATGAACCCCGGCTGTCGGTACGGCCTCGTCGGCGCCAACGGCTCCGGCAAGTCGACGATGATGAAGATCCTCGTCGGCGACGAAGAAGCCAGCGAAGGCTCGGCCAGCCTGCCGAAGAACACCCGCCTCGGGGTGTTGCGCCAGGATCGCTTCCTCGACGCCGACCAGCCGATCCTCGAGGTCGCCATGCAGGGCGACCCCGAGGTGTGGGGGGCGATGCAGAGGAAAGAGGCGGCGGCGCAGGCCGAAGACGGCATTGCCCTCGCTGAAGCCGAAGAAATCATCGGCGCCAACGACGGCTACACGCTCGAGGCCCGCTCCAACACGATCCTTGCCGGTCTCGGCATTCCGCTCGCCGTGCACAAGCAGCGGCTCGGGACGTTGTCGGGCGGGTTCCAACTGCGCGTGTTGCTGGCGCAAGTGCTGCTCGGTCGCCCCGACGTGCTGTTGCTCGACGAGCCGACCAACCACCTCGACATCCTGTCGATCCGCTGGCTCGAGAAATACATCGCCGGCTTTGAGGGCACCGTGGTGCTCATCAGCCACGACGCGCGCTTCCTCGACGCCGTGACGACCCACACCCTCGACATCGACTACGGCACCGTGACCCTCTACGCAGGCAACTGGTCAAAGGCGATGGCGGCCAAAGAGCTGGCCCGTGAGCAGAAAGAAGCCGCGATCGAAAACATCACGGCCCAGATCGAGCACAAGCAGGCCTTTATCGATCGCTTCGGCGCCAAAGCGACCAAAGCAACACAAGCATCGAGCCGCAAGAAGCAGATCGAGAAACTGGCAGCCGAGCTCGATGATTTGCCGCCGTCGTCGAGGCGAGAGCCGTTTTTTCGCTTTCAGATCCTGCGACCCAGTGGAAAAGAGGTCGTTGAGATCAAGCATTTGTCGAAGAGCTACGGCGAGAAGCAGGTCTTGAAAGACATCACGCTCACCATCCGCCGCGGCGAAAAGGTGGCGATCATCGGTGAGAACGGGCTCGGCAAATCGACGCTCGTGAAGATCATCGCCGGCGAGCTGCACGACTACGACGGCGACCTCAAGATCGGCCACGAGGTGCAGTCCGGCTGGTTCGCCCAGGACCACAAAGAGATCCTCGACGACGACAACGACACGCCGCTGTCGTGGCTGTCGCGCAAGACCAAAGACGAAGGCATCGCCTTTACGCGCGGACAGCTGGGCCGCGTCTTGTTCTCCGGTGACGACGTCAAGAAGCGTGTGGCGGCCCTGTCGGGCGGTGAAGCGGCGCGCCTCGTGTTCGCCGGCCTCATCGTCGAGAAGCCCAATGTCCTCTTGCTCGACGAGCCGACCAACCACCTCGACATCGAAGCCATCCAGGCTTTGATCGGCGCCCTCGAGGCCTACGAAGGCACGCTGATCTTTGTGAGCCACGATCGCTTCTTCGTCGACGCCCTGGCCACGCGCGTCATCGAGCTGACCCGCAAGGGCATGACCGATTTCTCGGGCACGTTCGCCGAGTACCTGCAGGCCCAACACGACGACCACCTCGACGCCGACGCCGTCAGCGAAAAAGCAAAGGCGGCCAAAAAGGAAGAGATGGCGGCCGCCGGTGTGGTGTCGTCGTCGTTGTCGTGGGAGGAGCAGAAAAAGAAGAAGAACCGGCTGAAGGACCTCGAGAAGCGCCGCGATCAGCTGTGGAAAGAGATCGAAGCCAACGAGGTCCGCAAAAAGGCCATCGAGGTCCGCTGGCACGAGCCGGGCTTCTTTGAAAAGACGGCGCCCGCCGAGATCACGCGGCTGCAGCAGGAAGAGCAGACGTTGACGTCGACGATCGCGGCGCTGGTCGAGAAGTGGGAAGCCGTCGAGCACGAGCTCGCCGGCTGAACGCCGCAGGGCCGCTCGTGAGCGTCGCCAGAGGCGCCTGTCTTGCGGAGCGAGCGTGACGACGACAACGTGGCCCCGTGGTCACCGCCGTCACCGCCTACGCGCACACCAACATCGCCCTCGTGAAGTACTGGGGCAAGCGCGCCGGCAGCACGCCAGGGCTCAACCTGCCGGCCGTCGGCAGCCTCAGCCTGACCCTCGATCGCTTCGGCACCGAGACGTCGGTCGCGCCGCTCGGTCAAGACGCCAAAGACGACAGCTTCGTCCTCGACGGCGACGCGGTCTCGGTCGGCGAAGCCCAAAAGGTGTTTCGCTTCGTCGATCGCGTGCGCGCCCTGGCCGGCAGCACGGAAAAGGTCGCGGTGACGTCGACGAACCACGTGCCGACCGCGGCGGGGCTGGCGTCGTCGGCGTCGGCGTTCGCGGCGTTGGCGTTGGCGGCCACCCGCGCGTTTGGTGTCTCTGTCGACGACAAAGCGCTGTCGCAGCTGGCCCGCATGGGCTCGGGATCGGCGGCGCGGTCGGTGTTCGGCGGCTTCGTGATCTTGCACAGGGGCGAGCGCGACGACGGCGCCGACTGCTTCGCCGAGCCGCTGTCATCTCTCGGGGCGCCGTCGTTGCCGGTGCGCCTCGTCGTCGTGCGCTGCGCCACGGGCAAAAAGGCGACGGGCTCCACCGACGGCATGGACCTGACGTCGTCGACGTCGCCCTACTTCGCACCGTGGGTCGAGACCCACGCCCGCGACCTGCACGACGCCCAAGACGCGCTCGCCGCCGGCGATCTGCCGAAGCTCGGCGAGGTCATGGAGCACTCGACGCTGAAGATGCACGCCACGACGTTGGCGGCGCGCCCGGGCTTCTTCTACTTCCAACCGGTGACCATCGCGGTGTTGCTCGCAGTGCGCGCGTTGCGCGGGCAGGGCACGGGCTGCTGGGCGACGATGGACGCCGGTCCGCACGTCAAGGTGCTGTGCGCCCCCGCCGACGCCGACGTCGTCGCCAGCGCCCTCAGCGGCGTGGCCGGCGTCGTCGGCGTCGACGTCTGCGCGCCGGGCCCGGCTGCGTTCGCAAAGACTTCGACGCCGTCATGATCGCGATGATCACGGCCACGGCGCCCGGCAAGCTCGTGATCATGGGCGAGTACGCCGTGCTCTACGGCCACGCCGCGGTGGTCGCCGCCGTCGACGTCCGCGCGGTGTGCACCCGCGAAGCGGGCCCCTTCGACGCAGCACTCGACGCCGGAGGCCTCGTGCAGGCCTGCCTGACGGTCGCCGCTGACGCGGCCGGTGACGTCGACGGGCGCGTCGTCGTCGACACCTCGGCGTTTCGCGCCGGCAACGACAAGTACGGCCTCGGGTCGTCGGCGGCGGCCTGCGTGGCCCTGCTGCGCGCGCTGCGGCCTGACATCAGGCTCAACGAGCTTCACGCCATGGCCCAGCGGGCCCATCGGTCTTTTCAATCAGGCCGTGGCTCGGGCGTCGACGTCTGCGCCAGCGTTTTTGGCGGCGTGCAACGCTTCGTGCGTCTTGGCCCCGACGTCGTCGAGGTGGCACCGCTGCCGGGCTGGCCAGCGGGCCTCACGCTGTTGCCGGTGTGGACCGGCGTCTCCGCCGACACCCGCGTGCTGCTGGCGCAGGTCGAGCGCGCCGCCGA
>JBKJNL010000880.1:0-2982 GCA_046593615.1 Myxococcota bacterium
ACATGCCCGGCAGCGGGTCTTTGCCGCGCGACAGGCGGGCCATCTGCTGCTGGTACCAGCAGCAGATGGCCCGCCTGTCGCGCGGCAAAGACCCGCTGCCGGGCATGTCGCGCGTCGTGGTGCTCGTGAAAAAAGTGGTGGAGCTCTCGTGGGCGCGCAAGCCGGCGACGGCGAGGACGACGACGCTCGCACCTCCGACCCCCGACGCGGTCGACGACGTCAGCGCAGGTTGATGAATTCCACGCGGCCGTCGCCGCCGACCGGCGCCGGGTCGATGGTGACGATGGCCGCCATGCCCCGCGACGTCTTGCCGCCGATCATCCCCCAACCAAACGACGAGGCGGCGCCGACGTTGACGTAGAGGCGCTTGCGCGGCGCCTTCATCGGCAGCGCGACAGCCGAGGTGCTGCCGACGTCGTCGACGGCGCGGCCGCCGGACTCGAGGATGTGGCCAAAGATGCCAAAGGCGACCTTGCCCCGGGTGAGCAGCGCGTTCAGCTGCGGGTCGCCGACGTTTTCGCCGTCGTGGGTGACGTCGAGGGCCGACGGCGTCGTGCCCAGCGGCGGCCCGTGCGAGGTCAAGACCACGATGTCGCCGCGGGCGTTTATCTCGTGCGCCAGCCGCGTGACGTCGTCGACGTCGCTCTCGCTGTAGTGGCAGGCACCGCTCTGCAGGAAGTGGCGGTTGAAGTAGCCGGGCAACGACACGAGGTGCACGCCGCCGAAGTCGACGTCGCGGATGACGTTCATGTTGAAGAGGTGCGGCCACGCCACGGCGCCTTCGGCAAAGGCCTGGTTGAAGGCCGTGGTCCACTCGTAGTTGCCCGAGTGGGCGAGCACCGGAATGTCGAATTCCTCGCCGAGCATCCGCACGACGGGGACGATGACCGCGGTCTCGTTGGCGGTGAGGTCGCCGTTGGCGACGACGACCTGCACGCCGGCCTTTTTGAACAGCGCGGCGGCCTTTTTGAGGTTCGCGCGGGTGTCGTCGTCGGCGTCCTTGATGGCGCCGAGCACGCCGATCTTGAGCGGTCCTGCCAGGCGCCCGCCCTGCAGGGTCATCGTGCTGCCGGCGATGGCAAACGTGCGCGCGCCGACGGTGACCGCGGTGGGCTGGGCGAGCGCAAAGAACGGCACCGGGCACGTCGACGAATGGCGCTCAAGGGCCGCCGGCCACGTCGCCGGCGGCAGGTCGGGGCCCTGCGGGGGAGGGCCGGGGTCGACGACCGACCGCGGGGGCGCTGCGGGCGCGGCGGCGGGCGGCGCCGAAGCGGGTGGCGTCGCGCAACCGACGACGATGCAGCCGATCAAGCCCAGCATCGTGAGCGCAACGGCCAGGGCGGAATCATGTTGACGCCGACGGCTGGGCTGTCGGCTGGGCTGGCGTCGGCTGGGATGCCGGTGCACGGCAGGAAGCGGCGCCGCCGGCTGCTGCCGCCCGGGGATCTGGGGGTTGACCCCCGGGGGCCCGAGGCTATGAATGGCCTTGGCACTCGCCCCCTGCGAGTGCCAAAGATTCGAAAAAATTCGAAAAAACGGCATTCCAAAGCCTTTCCGGAGGATTCCATGGCCCAGAAGCTTCGCCCCTTGCACGACCGCGTCCTGATCAAGCGCGTCGAGGGAGAGACCACGACCAAGGGCGGGATCATCATCCCCGACAACGCCAAAGAGAAGCCCCTCGAAGGCGAAGTCGTCGCCGTCGGCACCGGCCGCATCCTCGAAGACGGCTCGGTCCGCGCTCTGCAGGTCAAGGCCGGCGATCGCGTCCTCTTCTCGAAGTACAGCGAGACCGAGGTCAAGCTCTCGGGCGAGACCTTCCTGCTGATGCGTGAAGACGACCTGCTCGGCATCATCGAGAAGTGATTCAATGCGGCCGATCATCGGTCGCATTTTTCACTCTCTGGCCCCCCTGACGACGACGCCAACGCCGGCGCTGTCGACTACTTCTGATTCTTTTTCTTCATACCCGGAGATACAACAATGTCCGCCAAGACCATCATTTTCGACACCAAGGCCCGTGAAAAGCTCCTGCGCGGCGTCGACACGCTCGCGAACGCCGTGAAGGTCACGCTCGGTCCCAAGGGCCGCAACGTCGTGATTGAGAAGAGCTTCGGCGCTCCGACCATCACCAAGGACGGCGTCACCGTCGCCAAGGAGATCGAGCTCGACGACAAGTTCGAGAACATGGGCGCCCAGATGGTCAAGGAGGTCGCCAGCAAGACCTCCGACAACGCCGGCGACGGCACCACCACCGCCACCGTGCTCGCCCGCGCGATCTACCAGGAGGGCCTCAAGCTGGTGGCCGCCGGTCACAACCCGATGGATCTGAAGCGGGGCATCGACAAGGCCGTGGAGGTCGTCGTCGCTGAAGTGAAGAAGCTCAGCAAGCCGGTCGACGGCAAGAAGGGCATCGCGCAGATCGGCACCATCTCCGCCAACGGAGACGAGACGATCGGCAACATCATCGCGGACGCGATGGACAAGGTCGGCAAGGAAGGCGTGATCACCGTCGAGGACAGCAAGGGTCTGGAGACCGAGCTCGACGTGGTCGAGGGCATGCAGTTCGACCGCGGCTACGTCTCGCCGTACTTCGTGACCAACCGCGAGCGCATGCTGGTCGAGCTCGAGGATCCCTACATCCTGATCTCCGAGAAGAAGGTCAGCGCGATGGCTGATCTGATTCCGCTGCTCGAGCAGGTCGCGCGCGCGGGCAAGCCGATGCTGATCATCGCCGAAGAGGTCGAGGGCGAGGCGCTCGCGACGCTGGTGGTGAACAAGCTGCGTGGCGTGCTGAACATCGCCGCGGTGAAGGCGCCGGGCTTCGGCGATCGTCGCAAGGCGATGCTGGAAGACATGGCCACCCTGACCGGCGGCGTGGTGATTTCCGAGGAAGTGGGCCTGTCGCTGGAGAAGGCGACCATCAAGGACCTCGGCCGTGCGCGCAAGATCCAGGTGACCAAGGAAAACACCACCATCATCGAC
>JBKJNL010000026.1:0-4492 GCA_046593615.1 Myxococcota bacterium
GTCGGGCCGAACAGCAGCACGTCGACGGCGGCGTCGTGGCCGACCCCGTCGGCGGTGCGGGCGGTGACGACGACGTGGAGGGTCTGGTCCCTGGCGAACGTGGCCCGGGGCAGGCGCACGATGAGCGGCAGGTCGGCGCGCTCCTGCGGGCCGAGCCGGCGTTGTGCCATCGGCCAGGTGGCGACGACTCCAGCGACGCTGCCGGTGACGACGACGTCGGTGCTGCTGCCGGTGACGACGACGTCGGTGCTGCTGCGGTTCTCGATGTGCACGAGCACGGTGTTCTGCACCGTGGCGCCGTCGTCGATCAGGGCGAACAGCGGGCCGGGCAGGCGCACGGCGCGCACCACCAGCGTCTCGCGGGTGATGGCAAAGGTTGTGGCAACGACGGCCAGCACCAGCCCGATGGCGGCATAGGCGACGATGCGCGGCCGCAGCACCCGGCGCGCTTCACCGGCGAGGCCGGCCTCGGAGTCGCAGCGCACCAGGCCCAGGGGGCGGTGCAGCTTGCCCATGACCTCGTCGCAGGCGTCGATGCAGGCCGCGCAGCCGATGCACTCCATCTGCAGCCCGTCGCGGATGTCGATGCCGGTCGGGCACACCTGCACGCAGCGGCGGCAGTCGACGCAGTCACCGCCGGTGTGCTCTTTCACGGCGCCGCGCGGCTCGCCGCGGCGGGCGTCGTAGCCGACGACGACGGTGTCGCTGTCCTGCAGCGCCGACTGCAGGCGCCCGTAGGGGCAGACGACCAGGCAGACCTGCTCGCGAAACCAGGCAAAGTTGCCGTAGGTGACGCCGGTGACGGCGGCGGCTGTGACAAAGGCGCTCCAGTGCGCGCGCGGGTCGTCGAGCACCATGGTGACGACGTCGGGCAGCGAGACGAAGTAGCTCAAGAACACGTGGGCCACGACGAACGAGCACACGAGCCAAAGGCCCCACTTCAGCGACTTCTTTGCCGCCTTTGCCGCCGTCCACGGCGCGAGGTCAAAGGCCAGGCGCTGGTGGCCGGTGCCTTCGATGACGCGCTCGATGCGGCGAAACACGGCCTCGAGGGTCACCGTCTGCGGGCAGGCCCAGCCGCACCACACCCGCCCCACCAGCGCGGTGACGACGACGAGCACCCAGGCGCCGCTGATGACGACGAAGAACAACAGCGGCAGGTCACCGGTGCCGAGGATCGCGCCAAAGAGGTGGAAGCGCCGCGCCGGCAGATTGAAGAGCACCGCGGGGTGTCCGCCGATCTCGATCCACGGCAAGAGCATGAACACGGCGATGAAGCACCAGCGCACCGGCGTCTTTGCGCGCGCGAAGCGGCCGCGGGCGTCGGCGGGCTGGAGCTTTCGGCGTCGCCCGTCGTCGTCGAGGATCGCCAGGCGATCAAGGCCGGAAGGGGCGCGGCGGGAGAGGGTCTGCAGCTGACCCTCCGGCAGTGCGCGGACGGTGGGCGGCATGATCAGTTCTCGACCACGCCCTGCGGCTCTTTGCCGACGAGGTTCTGGCCTTTGATCGTGAGCAAAAAGGCCGTGACGTCTCTGACTTTCTGCGCGCCGAGCGCGGGCTGCCAGGCCGGCATGCCCTTGGCGATGACGCCGTCGGCGACCACCGCGAGGATGTCGGTGGGGCGTCCGCCGTGCAGCCAGGCGTTGTCGGTGAGGTTCGGTCCCACGAGGCCCTGGCCGAGGGCGGCGTGGCAGGCCAGGCACGTGCTCTGAAACACCGCCTTGCCGCGCTCGACGACGGCGGCGTCGTGCGACAGCGCCAGCATCTGCGTGTCGTCGACGGCGCCTGCTTGTTCGGCGCCCCCTGCTCCGGCGCGTGAGGCATCGCGGGCCTGCCGGGCCACCATCTCGTTGTCGAACTCGGCACGCGGCGACAGCCCGACGCCCAGGGTCTCGAACCAGCCCCAGTAGGCAAAGGCAAAGACGATGGCGCCCCACAACGTCGCCAGCCACCAGCGCGGCAGGCGGTTGTCGTGCTCTTCGATGCCGTCATAGACGTGCACCTCGCCGGGGTCGGCAGCGGCGCGTGGCTCGCCGTCGTCGACGCTGTGGTCGTTGCCGGCGTTCACGGCGTTCACAACGGTCACAGGCTTCACGGTGTTCACAGCGTTCACAGCGTTCACAGGGCACCTTCTTCTTTCGGCGACGGCGGGGCCTTCAGCGCCGACGGCGCGTCGTTGAACGGCAGTGACGCCCGCGGGTCGTCGGGCCGGATGCGCCGGGCCATCACGACCGCGACGAAAAAGGCCGCGATGAACAAGCACATCGACAGCAGCGGCAGCTCAAGCAGCTCACTGCCCGCGTAGAACGACTTCCACATCACTTCGGCTCCGCGGCAGGCAGGGTGGCGGGAGGACTGTCTGCAGAAGGGGCGGCAGGCAGCGCGCGCGACGACGGCGCCGACAGCGACCGCAGGTAGGCGATGAGGGCGATCATCTCGCTGTGGGCATCCATCGGCAGGCCACCCGCCGCCAGCTCAGCGGCGATGTCCGCGGCCTGCTGATCGACGCTGTCTTTGACGTCGAGGTCGAGGGCATAGGGCACCGCCAGGGTGCGCATGGCGGCGACGGCGGCGGCGACGGCGTCGTCGTCGATGCGCTGCTCGGCCAGGAACGCATAGGCCGGCATGTTCGAGCCCGGCGACGTCGAGCGCGGATCGGTCATGTGCTGCGCGTGCCACAGCGCCGGGAACTTCGGGCCGACGCGGTGCAGGTCGGGGCCCGAGCGCTTGCTGCCCCACAAGAAGGGGTGGTCGTAGATGAACTCGCCGGCCGTCGACGGCGCGCCGTAGCGCAGCTGCTCGTCGACGAGGGGACGCACCATCTGGCTGTGGCAGTTGACGCAGCCCTCGCGGATGTAGAGGTCGCGGCCGTGCAGCTCGAGGGGCGTGTAGGGCAGCTGCCGGGGTCCTTCGAGCGGCACCGCGCGGTCAGAGACCAGCGTCGGCACGATCTCGGCGATGCCGCCGATCAGCACGGCCACGAGCGTGAGCATCACGAACACCAGCGGGCGCCCCTCGAGCTGGCGGTGGAAGCGGTGCGCGACGCCACCGGCCACACCTGGCAGCTGTTGGCCGCTGACCTGCACGATGATGACGACGACGACGAGCACGGCCGCGAGGGCGCAGGCGCAGACGATCGCGCTCAAGGTCTCGAGAAAAAAGAAGCCCAGCAGCGCGGTGACGCCGACGACGGCGGCCACCACCGGCCAGCGACCCAGCAACGCCGACGCCCGTGGCTCACCGCCAAAAACCGGCGGCAGCGGCAGGGCTTCGACGGTGACGTCGACGGCTTTGCCGTTCTTCGCGGTCATCACCAGGTTCCAGGCCATCAAGAGGAAGCCGACCAGGTACATGCCGCCGCCGACGATGCGGGCGATGTACATCGGCCGGATGGCCAGCACCGTGTCGAGGAAGCTCGGCACCTGCAGGGCGCCTTCGGGGGTCAGTGCCCGCCACGACAGGCCCTGGCCAATGCCGGCCACCCACATTGCAATCGTATAAAACAGAATGCCGAGCATCGCCAACCAGAAGTGGGCGTCGGCGGCCTTTGTGCTGTGCAGTTTTGTGCCATAGAGGCGCGGCACCAGCCAGTAGAAGGTGCCGGCGGCCATGAAGCCGTTCCAGCCGAGCGCGCCGGTGTGCACGTGCCCGATGATCCAGTCGGTGTAGTGCGCCAGCGCCGACACCGACTTCAGCGACAACAGCGGCCCTTCAAAGGTGGCCATGCCGTAGAAGGTCACGCCAGCGACGAGAAACTTGACGACCGGGTCGGTGCGCAGCTTGCTCCAGGCGCCGCGCAGCGTGAGCAGGCCGTTGAGCATCCCGCCCCACGACGGCGCCCACAGCATCACCGAGAACACCACGCCCATCGACTGCGCCCAGTCGGGCAACGCCGTGTAGAGCAGGTGGTGCGGACCGGCCCAGATGTACATGAACACCAACGCCCAGAAGTGGATGATCGACAGCCGATAGCTGTACACCGGTCTCTCGACCGCCTTGGGCAAAAAATAATACATGATGCCGAGCACGGGCGTCGTCAAGAAGAACGCGACGGCGTTGTGGCCGTACCACCACTGCACGAGCGCGTCCTGGACGCCGCCGAAGATCGAGTAGCTCTTGCCGAACGTCACCGGGACGGAGAGCGAGTTGACGACGTGGAGCACCGTCACCGTGACGATCGTCGCGATGTAGAACCAGATCGCGACGTAGAGGTGCTTCTCGTTGCGCCGGGCGAGCATCCAGAAGAACTGGACCGCGAAGACCAGCCAGATGATTGCGATGGCGAGGTCGATCGGCCACTCGAGCTCCGCGTACTCCTTGCCCTGGGTGTAGCCGAGCGGCAGCGTGATCGCGGCGGCCACGATGATGGCCTGCCAGCCCCAGAAGTGGATCCGACCGAGCGTGCTCGAGGCGATGCGCGCCTTCACCAAGCGCTGCGTCGAGTAGTAGATGCCGGCGAACATCATGTTCCCGACGAACGCGAAGATCGCGG
>JBKJNL010000038.1:0-3161 GCA_046593615.1 Myxococcota bacterium
TCGACGCTGATGCTCATTCTTCGACGACGATCGGGATCTGCACGCGGTCGCTCATGCGCTGGCACCAGGCGTCGGTGCACAGAAAGAACGAGATGTTGGCCTCGAGGGTCGTGGCCCCGACCTTGACCCCGCGCAGCACCGTGACGGCCTCGGGCTCTTTGGCCGCCTTTTCCTTGAGGTCGCCACGGCCGAGCTTGCCCTTGGCAGGCTTGACGTTGGCGTTGTCGACGAGCGCAATCTCGAGGGGGGCCTCGGGGTGGACCTTCTTGCCGTTCTTGGGCGTGATCTTGAGGCTGAAGGTGCCGTCGGCGTTGACCTTGACCTTGGCCGAGGTCGCCGAGGTGTCGAGGGCGTAGTCGTCCTTGGTCGCCTTGTCGTCGGCCACGGGCACGACGGGCGCGACCGCGGGATCGCCTGCCAGGGCCGCGAACGAGAGGCCCGAAAGGGCGATGCCGGAGAGGGCGATGAGAGCTTTGGCGTTCAGCATGGGGTCCTCGCGGGGTCGGACGGTGGACGATGACAGATGATGCAAGCGATCGCCATCCCCTTGATACTCCAGGCGAATTCGGGCGGGTCCGGGAAGCGATCCGGGCTGGCCGCACCGCTGGCGGCCTGGATGGCTGTCGGCCGCGGTGCCGCGCCTACGCTGGCCCGATGTCGTCCACTTCGCTCACCGCCCGCTCCGCCCGCGAGCGCCGCATCACCACCTCGAAGCGCTTCCAGGACGGCGCCTTTCGCAACACGGCGCCGGTCAAGATGATGAAGCAGCCCTTCAACCCGGCCATGGCCTGGGACTTCGTCGCCGGCGGCGCCGGCCGCACGCCGCAGCAGGCGCTGCCGCTGTTCACGGCGACGAAGCAGGCGTTGGCGACGGCGCCGGCCGAACCGCTGCGCGTGACCTGGCTCGGGCATTCGACGGTGCTCATCGAGCTCGACGGCGTGCGCCTCTTGACCGATCCGGTGTGGGGCGAGCGCGCCAGCCCCGTCGGCTTTGCCGGACCCCGGCGCTTCCACCGGCCGCCCCTGGCCCTCGAAGACCTGCCGCCCATCGACGCCGTGGTGCTGTCGCACGACCACTACGATCACCTGTGCAAGCACACCGTGATGGCCCTCGCCGGCAGCGCCCAGAAGAAGGGCGTCTCGCAGAATTTCTCCGGCCGCTTCATCACCGCCCTCGGCGTCGGCGCCCACCTCGAAAAAATGGGCGTGCTGCCCGAGAACATCACCGAGCTCGATTGGGGCGAAGGCACAAAGGTCGAGCGCCAGGGCTCCGTCGTCGACGTCGTCGCCGCCCCTGCGCAGCACTTCTCGGGCCGCGGCGCCCTCGATCGCAACCACACCTTGTGGGCCTCGTTCGTCATGAAGGGACCCCGGCACAGCGTGTTCTTCTCGGGCGACACCGGCCCCACCGCCGCGCACAAAGACATCGGCCAGAGCTTCGGCCCCTTCGACGTCGCGCTGTTCGAGATCGGCGCCTGGCACGAGGCCTGGGGCGACATCCACCTCGGCCCCGACGCGGCGTTCAACGCCTTTGTCGACGTCAACGCCCGCGCGTTTTTGCCGGTGCACTGGAGCACCTTTGACCTCGGCCTGCACCCCTGGGAAGAGCCGGGTGAGCGCCTCTACGAGCGGGCCCGCGCCGAGCAGGCACCGCTGTGGACCCCGCTCATCGGCCAGCCGCAGGAGCCGTCGGCGCCGTCGACGACGCCGTGGTGGCGCACAGTGCTGGCGAAGCGCTGAAGCCGGTTCAACCCGCTCCGCGCCAGGGCCGCGCGGCCCGCGGGACTGCTACGACGACGTCATGAGCTCGATCACTCCGTCTGTTTCATCGGCCAGCAGCGGCCTGCGCACGCGCCACAAGAACGCCGACGGCAAACCGACGTACACCAATCGCTTGCACGGGCAGACGTCTCCGTATCTGTTGCAACACGTCAACAACCCGGTGGATTGGTGGCCCTGGGGCGACGAGGCGTTTGCCGAAGCACGACGACGCGATGTGCCGGTCTTTCTCTCGATCGGCTATTCGACGTGTCATTGGTGTCATGTGATGGAGGAGGAATCGTTTGAAGACACCGACATCGCTGCGGTGATCAACGAGCGGTACGTCGCCATCAAGGTCGACCGCGAAGAGCGGCCCGACGTCGACGCCATCTACATGACGGCCACGCAGGCCCTGACCGGCCACGGTGGTTGGCCGATGAGCGTGTGGCTTGTGCCCGAGACCCGGCAGGTCTTTTTCGCCGGCACCTACTACCCGGCCCGCGACGGCGACCGCGGCGCGCGCATGGGCTTTCGCACGCTGCTCGAGCGCCTCTCTGATGCCTGGCGGCACGATCGCGACAAGGTCGTCGGCAGCGCCGAAGCCATCACCGCCGAGCTGTTGCCCCTGATGAGCCCCGCGGCGCCCGCCGACCGCCCCGGCCCGGCCATCGTCGACGACGTCGTCGCCTTTGTGAACGAGCGCTTCGACGAGCGGTGGGGCGGGCTCAAGCCGGCGCCGAAGTTTCCGTCGTCGCTGCCGGTGCGCCTGCTGTTCAAGCACGCAGCGCTCTTGCAACAACGCGCCGGACCAAGCCCGGCCGCGCGGGCCGCCGCCGACCGCAGCCGCCACATGGCGCTGACCACGCTGCGGCGCATGATCGACGGCGGCCTGCACGACCACGCCGGCGGCGGCTTCCACCGCTACTCCACCGACGAGAAGTGGCTCGTGCCCCACTTCGAAAAGATGCTCTACGACAACGCCCTGCTCGTGCCGGCCCTCGTCGAGGCCTGGCAGGTCACCGGCGACGACGCCTGGGCCGCGGCCGCCCGAGACACCCTCGGCTGGATGAACCGCGAGATGAGCCACCGCGATCACGGTGCCGACAACAACGGCGCTGACGACGTTGCCGGCGGCTTCTACAGCGCCACCGACGCCGACAGCCTCGGCCCCACCGGCGAGCGCGAAGAGGGATATTTCTTCACCTGGACCCCCGACGAGCTGGTCGCCGCGCTCGGCATTGACGACGCTGCGGTGGTCGCTGCTGCCTTTGACGTGACGCCTGGCGGAAACTTCGAGGGACGCTCGATCCTCTGGCGCAGAGAGAGCGTCGACGTCGTCGCCAAGCGCCTCGGCATGAGCGTCGTCGACGTCGACGCTGTCACGGCCCGCTCGCTGCCGA
>JBKJNL010000149.1:0-4476 GCA_046593615.1 Myxococcota bacterium
CTGGGCTGGCATCGGGCCCGGACTTCATTCGCTTCGTCGATGACGACGGCACCATCGTGGAGTTGCAGGCGGCGAAGACCGCCCTGCAACGCTCAGTCATCGCCCGCGCCATCGATCATGGCGGCGCGCGCGGCGCGACCGGACTGCCGAGCGTCGGCTGGGACCACGTCGACGCCCAGGCCCGCGACTGGGGCGTCGAAGAGGTCGTTGCCCGCATCCGGGGTTTGGCTTCGTCGTCGCGCTGACGGCGTTTCATGGTCGCGTTGACGGCGTCTCATCGTCGTCGTCACGGCGCCGCACCGTCGTCGTCACGTCGCCTCGACGCTGGTGCCGCCGGGCGTCAGCTGTCGGCCCGGTAGTTCGGGGCTTCGCGGGTGATGATCACGTCGTGGACATGGGCTTCGCGCAGCCCTGACGACGTCACCTTGACGAAGCGCGCGCGCGCGCGCAGGTCGGCCAACGTCCTGGCGCCGAGGTAGCCCATGCCCGACCGAACTCCGCCGTTGAGCTGGAACAGGTTCGCGGTCAGCGGACCGCGGGCCGGCACGCGCCCCTCGATGCCCTCGGGCACGAGCTTGTTCGAGTCGCGGACGTCGGCCTGGCCGTAGCGATCCTTGCTGCCCTGCTCCATCGCGCCCATCGAGCCCATGCCCCGGTAGACCTTGAAGGTCCGGCCCTGAAACAGCACCAGCTCACCCGGGCTCTCGTCGGTGCCGGCGAACAACGAGCCGATCATGACGGCGTCGGCGCCGGCGGCGAGCGCTTTGACGCAGTCGCCGGAGTACTTCACGCCGCCGTCGGCAATCGTCGTCGCGCCGCGCGAACGGGCCGCGGCCGAGACATCCATCACCGCCGTCACCTGCGGCACACCGACGCCGGCGACGATGCGCGTGGTGCAGATCGAGCCCGGGCCGATGCCGGCTTTGACGCAGTCGGCGCCGGCGTCGACGAGGGCGATGGCGGCTTCGGCGGTGGCGATGTTGCCGCCGACGATGCAGACGTCGGGGAACCAGCGCCGCAGGCTCTTGATGGCTTCGACGACGCCCTTGCTGTGCCCGTGGGCGGTGTCGACCACCAGCACGTCGACGCCGGCGTCGAACAGGGCGTGGGCCCGGGCCTCGAGGTCGCGCGCGGGGCCGACGGCGGCGGCGCACAACAGGCGGCCGCGCGAGTCGCGGGCGGCGTGGGGGAACTCCTTGACCTTCAAGAGATCCTTGACGGTGATGAGGCCCAGCAGTCGTTGTTCGTCGTCGACGACGAGCAGCTTCTCGACGCGGCGGTTGACCATCAGGCTCATGGCTTCGTCTTTGGCGACGCCTTCTGGTGCGCTGATCGGGTTCTTGGTCATCACCTCGCTGATGGGCGTGGTGGCGTTGGCGGCGCGCAGATCGCGCTTGGTGACGATGCCGAGCACGCGGCCGCCTTCGTCGACGACGGGGAAGCCGCTGACGCCGAGCTCGGCCATCTTGTCGAACGCCTCTTTGGCCAGGGCGTCGCGCTTCAAGGTGATGGGATGGCGGACGACGCCGGCTTCGTACTTCTTGACCTTCAAGACCATCGCCGCCTGCGCGTCGGGCGAGAGGTTCTTGTGCACGACCCCGACGCCGCCGGACTGGGCCATGGCGATGGCGGTCGCCGACTCGGTGACGGTGTCCATCGCCGCCGACAAGAACGGGATCGACAGGTGGACGCCGCGCCCGAGGTGGGTGCGGGTGTCGACGTCAGAGGGCAGCACGTCGCTCTCGGCCGGCAGCAGCGAGACGTCGTCAAAGGTCAGGGCTTCGCGGATGATCGTCATGGCGTCTCGGCTTCTGAAAGAGACCTGGGGACTGGTGAATGTGAAAACGAAACGCGCGCCTTTGGAGGGCGCGCGCGGAGGTCAGCTCTTCTTCTTGCCCTTGCCTTTGGGCTCTTCTTTGGGCGGCTCGGGCGCGACCGGCGGCGGCGGAGGAGCCGGCGCCAGCAGGTCACCCATGGCCGCCGACAACAGCGCCGTCGTCGTCGCATACGACGTCATGCGCGGGGCGATCAGGGTCAGGGCCGCCCGGGCCTCGGGGTCTTTGTCGAGCGCGCCGCACGTCACCGGGCGCTTCTGCACCTCGCGGGCGATGGCGCAGGCCAGCAGGTTGCGCGCGTAGGCTTTTTCGTCGCCGACGGCCTTTTTGGTGGCCGGGTCGAGGCGGGCGTGGCCGTCGATGAGCGTGCCCGCGGCCGACACCTTTGCGGTCTCGCCCTGCACCAGCGTCTTTGCATAGGCGTAGACGGCGGCGTCGATGATGGCGGCGTCGTCGTCTTTGCCGCGGCTCGGGCCGGTGACGATGGCGGTGGTGCCGTCTTTGGCCTGCAACACAAACAGCGTGCCGTGGGCGTCGAGGTCGTTCAGCACCACGGCCACGCGGCCGCTGGCGCCGGCGGTGTCGTCGAGCAGCTGGTCGGAGACGTCGCCGAGGCGCACCAGCTTGCTGGTGCCTTTGACGGCAGCGTCGAGGGCGGGGAGCAGGCGTTTCTGGGCGCCGCGGGCTTCTTCGTTGGCGTTGCGCAGCAGCGCCGATCCGCCTTCTTCGTTGAACCACTCGCGCAGCGGCGGGGCCAGCGCCTTTGCCAGCGCCGACGTCGCGGCCTTGTCGTCGAAGCGCGGCGCGGGGCCGAGCTCGAGGACGGCGGTGACGTAGTCGGCGACGCTCAGCGGGTTCTTGTCGAACAGGGCGCTCAAGTCTTTCGACGCCGTGCGGCCAAGGTTCTGGCGGATCTTTTCGCGCACCGGCGAGAACTTCGATTTCTCGAGGGGCTGCGGGCCGAACTGGGTCTCTTTGTCGTAGCCGGCACTGTTCAGGATCGCGAACAGCGCAAAGATGCGGGGCTCGACGCCGAGCTCGACGCCGTCTTCGGTAAAGACGCTGGCGCTCGACCACTGGGCCTGGGCCGGGCTCGCACCCAGCGCGCCGACGACGAGGGAGGCGCAGAGCAGCGGGAGCCGAAGCCGGGGCCAAACCAGGAGCAAAACCAGAGCGGGCCGAACGGAAAGCACGAGGCGAGGCATCACAGGCTCCATCGGTCATCGCGGCGCGGATGGGCTCGCGCGCCGGCTCGGATTGGAACGCTCGGTCCGGAGACGAGATTCTCTCGAGGTGCAGCCGCGGTAGCAGGCGCCGCCTTGCGTTCAAGGGGGCCTTTTGCGATCCGCCGCGCCATGAAGCGCTCATTCGCCGCCTCCTTCGTTTTCGTCAGCGCCTGCGCGGGCCTCTCCGCGGCGTTGTTCGTCGTCGGCTGCGGCGTCCCCCCGCCGGATCGCCTGGAGATCATCCCGCCGACGCCGATCAAGTCCGACGAGCTCGGCCGCACGGTGTCGTTGACGACGCAGGCCTATCGCGGCGTCGCCGAGCACGACGACAACAAGGCCCCGCTCACCGTCACCTGGACCTCATCGGATCCGGCCGTGGCCTCCGTCGACGCCCAGGGCACCGTCAACGTGACCGGCAGCGGCAAGGCGAAGATCACGGCGTCGGTGCCGGGCGGAGCGGGCAAGCCGGTCAGCGCCGACGTCGACGTCGACAACCTCGTCGTCCAGAGCGTCGAGGCCAAGGGCGATTTTCCCAAGCCCTTCAAGCTCTCGAGCAAGCCCGTGCCGCTCACCATCGTCGTCAAAAACGAGAAGGGCGTCGTCGTGGCCAAGCCGCTCGTGAAGATGCGCGCCACCGACTACTGCGTCGAGGTCACGCCAGAAGGCGTGGTGCACCCGCTGGCCGTCGGCGAGTGCTCGGTCGTCGTCGACATCGCCGGCAAGAGCGCCCGCATCGACCTCGACGTCAAGGAGTAGCCCCAAGACGACACCGGTGCTGTTCGTCGAGGACGTTCGGCAGCGGCGGCGGCGCAGCTACTGGGGCGGCAGCGTCGGAGCCGTCGGCAGCTTCGTGTAGACGACGGGGCTGTCCTGGCGCACCTGGGTGAAGAGCTTGCCCTCCTTGTCGAAGCCCCAGCTCGACGAGCTCTTCAGCTGGCTGCCGTCGAAGCCGAGCTCCATCTGGAACTTCTGCGGGTTGCCGCCGACGACAAAGAAGCGGCCAGAGCGCGTGCGCGTCCCTTTGTCGCCGCCGCTGTCTTCCTGGTCAAAGGTGCCGTCTTTGCGAAACACCAGCCGTTGGTGGGCGGTGCCTCTCGCGAGGCGGACCTCGGCGTCCCAGGTCCCCACCAGCCCGGCGGTGGCGCCAGCGACGTCGGGGGGACCCTCGGGAACAACGGGACCGGTGGGCGCCGGCGGCTTGTCGGCCATCGACGGCGGCGGATCCGCGGGCGGCTCCGACGACGGACGATCGGCCGGCTTGGCGGGATCACGGGGGGCCTGCTTCTGCTCCATCGGGCCGGGATCGACCGTCTTTTGCGGCGGGCGATCGCAGCCGCCGGCGAGGGCGACGACGGAGACAGCGACGACGACGACGACGACGACGGAGCGGACGCGATGACCCTGCATGCCCGAGG
>JBKJNL010000190.1:0-5876 GCA_046593615.1 Myxococcota bacterium
CCTCGAGGATCGGCAAGACCACGCGACCGATGGCGCGGCCGAGGCCGTCGTCGCGGGCGTCGTCGGTGACGCGGGCCCGCAGGTCGGGCATCTCGGCGACGTCCTTGGAGGTGCCGCCGTCTTTCAGGCTGACCAGGTGGCCGTGCAGGACGACCGACGGGTGCGTGGGCCGCGCCGACTCGAGCAGGCGCAAATAGACGAGCAGCTGGAAGTGCGTCTGCAACAGCGTCGACGCCGACGCCTTTTCCTTCACGCGGCTGCTGCTCATGGTCTTGTAGTCGACGACGGCGCGGCCGCCGGGGCCCTCGTCGACGCGGTCGATGATGCCGCCGAGCCAGATGGTGCGGCCTTTTTCGGTCTGGGCCTCGGCGTCGATGCGGATGGCGACGCTCGGGTATTCCGGCACGCGATCGCGGGTGCGCGCGCCGATCTGCACCTCGAAGCCGACGGGCTCGACGCCTTCGACCGGCGGACGCCGGGCCAACGTCGTCGTCACCCGCAACAGCGTGCGCTTCAGGAACTCGATGGCCGCCGACAACGCCGCCAGGTGGCCCGTGGTCTTGCCCGCCAACAGCGGTGCGGCTTCTTCGTCGACGATGCGGGCGAGGCGCGCCCGGTCGTCGCGGTTCATGCGCGTGAGCGGCACCTTGCGCGCCTTGCGCTCGGTGTAGAAGCGCTCGAGCACGCCGTGCCCCAGGGTGCCCTGCACGCGGGCCTCGATGGCGTTGCCGGCCTCGGCGTCGACGTTGAGCTTCAGCACCTGCTGCACGAAGCCGTGCATGCGGCATTCGGCGAGCGCCTCGAGCCGCGTCGGCGTCAGCGGCTTCTTTTCCTGCAGGCCGAACGCGCCGCCAAAGGCCCGCGCCACGCGTTGCGGATCGACGGCAAACGCAAAGGGCGCGCGCCGCTCAGAAAACGCAACCTCGGGGTTGCGGAACCAGCGGGCCCGCTGCCGGGCCATGCTGGAGAACAGGCGGGCCTGCGCGGCGACGTCGGCGCTGTCATTGGCGCTGGGGTCGTCGGTGCTCGTGAGGCCGGCGCGGCCGAGGCGGATCATGCGGCTGCGGCGGTCTTCGTCGACGGCGACGACGACGCCGGCCTGTCCGCGGGCCAGCAGCTCGTCGGGGGCGAGCCCGAGCACGCGCGCGGCGTCGAGCAGCCAGGCGCTTGGCGCATGCTCGCGGGCCCGCACGTCGACGCGCGGCGCCGTCAGCAGGATCGAGCGCTGCGCGGCGTGCAGGGCGGTCATCCACCAGGCGCCTTCGAGGCCCGTCGACGGCGACGACGCCGGCCCCAGGCGATCCTCGTCTTGCAGGCGCAGCACCCGACGGCCGAGCAGGCGGTTGAGCCGACCGCGATCCGGATCGCCGAGCAAGCCGGTGCGCGGCGACGGCTGCGGCAGCTCGCCCTCGACGACGCGGGCGATGGCCAGGTGATCGAAGCGGCGACCCACCAGCTCGGGCACGGTCAACACCTCGACCGCGTCGTCGTCGACGTCGACGTCGTCGTCGAGCCAGGGCTGTTGCGCGAGCTCGCGCTCGACGAGCCGCACCAGCGCCGGCAGCTCGACCAGCGAGCCCGGATCGCCGACGCGCCCGTTGCCCGCGGTGAGGCGGGCGATCATCTCGAAGACCTCGGCGCCACCGAGGCCGCTGGACTCGTCGACGACGTCGCGCACCACCCGCAGCCAGGCGGCGAAGTGCTCGGCCAGGCGCCCGCGCAGCGGCAACGACGACGCCACCGCCAGCACCGGCTCGATGCTGGCGAGCGCGAAGCGCACGTCGTCGCCGCGTCCGGGGTCGCGGTCGGCCAGCCGCTGCAACCGGTGCCGGTAGCCTCCGGAGGGCTTCGTCTGGTCCTCGACGTCGCGGCGGGCAGCCGCCGAGCGCAGCGTCGACAGCAGGCGCGATCCTTCGTCGGTGCCGAGGCCGTGCCGTCGCGCCGGGCTGGTGAGCACCGCCAGCAAGCGCTCACGGGGCGCGCCGTCGAGGCGCAGCGCCGCGAGGTCGAGCACCAGGCGCGCGGCCGGGCTCTCGATCAGCGCGCGACGACGACGACGAACCGGCACCCCATGCAGCCGGAGGGCATCGACATGGGCGTGCACCTGCCGCTCGTCGCGCACGGCGACGGCGATGCTCGACGACGGCGACGCTCGGCGCCAACCGGCCACGGCGCCGGCGACGAAGCGGGCCTCGCTGGCGGCGTCGCCCACCAGGCGGATCGAGACCGGCGCGTCGACGACGACGTCGTTGCCGAACAGCGCACCGCGAAACGCCGCCAGGGGACCCTCGCCGACGACGCTCCACGGGGCGAGCTCGAGCTGCCCGGTGTCGCCGCCCTCGCCGCCTTCGACGGCGCGAAAGACGGCGTCGACGCCCTGCAGCGCTTGCCGCCCGCCGTGCCCAGCGGCGGACGCGACCCCAGAAAATCCCGGCGCGTCGTCGACGGGCAGCGTGACGGTCACCGGCACGTGGCGGGCAAGGGCCCGGAAGATCTCGACCTCGAGCGCGGTGGCTTCGATGGGGTCTTCGACGACGACGCGGCTGACGCCCTGCAAGAACCCCGGCCGCGCGCCGCCCTGGCTCGCGGGCAGCGTCAGCCAGGCGCGGGCCCGCTCGAGGGCGGTGGCGTCGTCGACGACGTTGTGGCGCTTGAGCGCGCGCTCGACGGCCACCACCCGCTGCAAGAGGCGGCGGACCTCGGCGGCGCGCCCCTGCTCGTTGTCTTCGTCGTCGTCGCCGAGGGCCTCGAGCAGCGTCGAGCCATCGGTGCGGGCGTGCACGAGCTCTTGGCGCAGCGCGTCCAGCCCCGGGGCGAGACGGGGCAAGAGCGCACCGTCGTCGGCGAGCACGGCGGCGGCCAACAAGCGGGCGCCGAGGTCGTCTCTGGCCACGCCGTCTTTCAACGACGACCAGGCGCACAGGCGCTCTTTGAGGTCGGCGAAGGTCCAGACGCGGGCGACGACGTCACGCAGCCGGGCCCGTTGGTGCGCGCGGCTGCGACAGATCAACAGCGTGAGACCCGGCCCCGTCATGATCACGGGCAGATAGCCTCTGCCCCGCGGGTTGTGGAACCTTTGCCGCCTCGGAGCGTTCCAAGCGGAGCGCTCGGTCAAGCGCGCCCGGCCACGTCGACGACACCGCGAGGGAGCAGGTCTGTTTCGTCTCTTTTTTGCCATCAGCCATGCGCTCGGCGCGCAGCGCAATTTCCTGCGGCGGCTGGGTGGCCTCGCGCTGCTGTTGATGGGCGTGCACGCCGCCGCCGACGTGCTCGACGACCTCGCCTACGACGTCCTCGACGCCGCCGACTTCGCCCTCGACGAAGCCGTGGCCTCGTTCCTCTCGTGGCTCTCGTCGGCGGGCGGGCTCACGCCCGAAGCTGCGGTGCGGGCCATCGAGGCCTTTGCCGGCTTCGTCGACCTCGCTGAAAAGGACTGGCTGGCCATCCGCCTGGCCTTCATCACCGAGATCCTCCTCGACCTGTTCCTGCTCGACCTGGCCTGGGGCACGCGCGACGACGGCGGCGTCTCGCTGCTCGACGACCTGAAGCAATCGGTGCGGCGGCTGCGCGAGGCGTTTTCGGCTCTCGATCTCGAGCGGCTGTTCGCGCCGTTTGCGTTGACGGGCTTCGTCGTCGGCGGCGCCGTGCTCGCCGGCTCGGCCATCGAGCAGCTCACGCGCCAGCTCATCGAGAAGCTCGCGCCCGACCTGCTGGTGGCCGGCAACGTCGCGGCCATGACCGCCCTCGTCGTCGTCGGCGTGCTGACCTGGCGCTTCCTGCCCGACCTGCTGCAGGGGATGTTGCTGCGCGCCCACGGCCGCGGCGAGAGCGCGCGCGCCGCCATCGCGGCCCGCCGAGAAAAGAACCCCGCGCGCTTCCGCGGGCTGGCCGTCTTTGTCGACGAGCTGCGGCGCGTGCTGCGCGGCTGGTGGCTGTTGATCGCCGCCTTTGTCGCCTTTGCCGGCTTGTTCGGCCAGGACCTCGCGGCGCTGGTCGAGCGCCTGGGAGCGGCGCCATGACGTCGTCGATTCCTCCGTCGATGCCGGCTCCGGGGAGCGGGTCGTTCTCGACCCGCAGCGGCTCGGTGCCGGTCAGCCGACGCAAGCGCCGCGGCTTCTTTGACTTCGTGCTGGTGCTCGCCCTCGGCTACGGCGTCTACGCCAAGACCCCCATCGGCGCCGTCGTCGAGACCGCCGTGCGCGTGGCCCGCGGCCAGAAAGATCACCCCTCGTGGTTCGCGACCTTCAAGGGCCGCGAGACCGACGTGAAAGCCCCCGACACCGGCAGCGGCACCGAGAGCCCGACCCTCGTGCAGGGCGCACTGCCGGCCTCCGTCGTCGTCGCCGCCGAGAAGCACAAGGTCGACATCGACGCCCTCGCCGCGCTGCTGGCGGTGCGCGGCTCGTGCGACGCCGCCGGCCTGTGCACGATGCTGGCCCCCGATCGGCTGCCGTGGTTCGTGCCAGGCAAGACCGGCACCGTCGACGTCGACGTCATCGCGACCGCGTTGGCCCAGGCCCAGATCGAGCTGGCCACGAAGAACAGCGAGCTGGCCATCGAGGCCTTGTTCACCGGCCCGCAGTCGCTGTCGTTGGCCCTCGAACAGGCCCGCAAGAGCAACCTCGACGCCCCCGACGACGTCGAGGTGCACGCGCCGTTCTTGACGCCGGCGACGCGCCGCGGGCCGCTGCAGGGCGCGCTCGCGGTGTTGCTCATGCACCGCCTGCGCACCCTGGCCTGGCCGGCCGAGGGCTTCCGCGTCACCTCGCCCTACGGCGAGCGCATCCATCCGGTGACGGGGCTGAAGAGCTTCCACAACGGCACCGACATCGGCACGCCCGTCGGGACCGCGCTGCATTCAGCACATGGTGGAAACATCAAGCGCGCCAGCAAAGACAGCATCAGCGGCAACTACGTCATCGTCGACCACGGCCTCGGCGTGCAGACGACCTACTGTCACATGAATTCCTTTGCCATCGCCGAGAAAGAGCGCATCACGCGGGCGGCGATCCTGGGCGAATCCGGGGCCACCGGCCGCATCACCGGGCCGCACCTGCACTACATCCTGCGCATCAACGACAAGACGGTGAACGCCGAGGAGTACGGCCGCTCTCCGACCCGCAGCGGCGGCCTCGCGCCGGTGGTGCCCGAAAAGAAGCCGGAGCCGGTGACGACGCCGACGAAGAAGCCGCTGAAGAAGGACCCGAAAAAGGATCCAGCGAACAAGGAGCCGACGGTGCCGGCGACGGCGCCGACAACGGAGCCGACGACGGAGTCCTTGACGCCTGTGCCCGAGCCGCCAGCGGCAGAGCCGACGACGGTGCCAGAGCCGGCTACGACCGCGCCGGCTGGGCCGCCACCCGCTGCGCCCGCCGACCCGCCGTCCGCTACCATGCCCCCATGATCATCGGCGTCGCCCTCTCACTGGCCCTGCAGTCCGCTCCCCTCATCGTCGACGTCAAAGGCGTGAGGAAGCCGGCGCCGCGACCAGCTGTTGCGGCGGCCCTGCTCGAGGGCGGCAAGAAGATCTTCGCCACCCGCTGCGCCGGCTGCCACGGCGCGACCGGCAACTCCGACGGGCCGGTCGGCCGCGCGCTCAAGCCGACGCCCCAGCGCTTCACCGATGCCTTGTGGCAGGCCCGCGTCACCGACGACGAGGTCACCACCGCCATCCGCGAAGGCGGCGCGGCCGTCAAGAAGTCGCCCGCCATGCCGGCCCACCGCGACCTCTCGGCCGAGAACGTGGCCTCGCTCGTGGCCTTTGTGCGCACGCTGCGCTCGCACAACGGCACCGCCAGCGTCACCGTGATGCTCGCCGACGGACGCGACGCCAGCGCCTCCGCCGACGCCGACGCCAGCGGCAACGTGCGGCTCAC
>JBKJNL010000309.1:0-3094 GCA_046593615.1 Myxococcota bacterium
GATCGCCCGGCTGCACGACGGCGACGTCGTCGACGTCTGACGCAGACGTGAACCGGCCCCCGCTGCTCTCGACGGGAGAGCAGCAGGGGCCGCGCGATCACAGTCGTTCAGGGCTGAAAGAGAAAGATGCCCTTGAGGTCTTCGGTGGCCGAGATCGACGAGCGGTCGGCGCCGTCGCCGCGGAACGACTTCACGCGCAGCTGGTAGATCATGCCGTCGACGAGGCCGGGCCCCCCGTAGGGCAACGTGATGTCGCCGCTGCCGTTTTGCGAAGGCAGCTCGGTCTGCCAGTTCACCACGCCCAGGGCGTCGATGACGACGACGTCGTAGCCGTCTTCGCTGGAGTCGTTGCCAAAGATGAAGTCGGGCGACGGGTCGGTGATGGTCTCGATGCCGTCGGCGCCGGGGCTGACGACGGCGAGCGCGCCGGTGATCTTGAAGGACTGGCCGATGACGACGTCGCTGCCGGCCACGGTCACGGTCACAAGCTCGGTGCCGCCGATGTTTTCGTCGGGGTCGCGCACCAGCAGGTCGTTCTCAAACGCCGCGAGAACGACGTAGACGCCGTCGGGAACGCCGGCGATGGAGAACGCGCCGGCGACGTTGGCGGCCCGCAAGCCGACGGGCACGTCGCCCCGCTGCAGGACGACGTCGAAGGTATCGGCGACGACAAAGACGATGCTGGTGACGCTGCCGCCGCCGCCGTTGACGACCTGCACGCTGCCGCTGACCGTCGCCGTCGCTGTCCCGTCGCGGGCCAGCGAGACGTCGCCCACGTCGTCGTCGCCCACCGTCACCGTGACCGGCACGAACTGCAGGCCGGCGATGTAGCCCGACACCGTCACGCTGCCCGGCGCCACGTTGAAGATCCGAAAGGTGCCGTCGCTGTCGGTCAGCGTCGACGACGCCTCTGCGCCGTTCGTCGCCACCACCAGCACGCCGCCGTTGGCGTCGACGTCACCGGACAGGATCGGCCGCCCCTGCCGGGCCGCGGGCAAGGGCAGCAGCGCGATGGTCGTGGCCGCGTTCTCGACGACGAAGCCGCTGTCGCCCTCGACCGCCGCGTCGATGTCGACAGGGATGGCGGCGCGCAGGCCGCCGGGGAACGCGGCGTAGTCCGACGCCGCTGCGCGCAGGGTGACGGTCGCGGCCGTGGGCGATCCGTCGTCGTTGCGCTTGAGGTTGATGACCAGCGAATAGCGGCCGTCGGCGCCGGTGGTGGCCGTGCGTGAGATGCCGGCGCCGTCGACGTCGACGCCGATGACGTCGGCGCCTTCGATGGCGCCCTGGTCGAGGCCGTCGATGACCTGGCCCTCGACGCGCACAGGCGGCTGGCAAGACTGACCGCCGCTCGCCAGCTCGGCGCAAACAAGGCGGTCGTCGCACTGGCTGTCGAGCTCGCAATCGGCGCCGCGGCCGCCGCAGACATCGTCGGCACAGGCAGCGTCGTCGGCGCAGAAGTCTTCGGCGTCGCCGCTGCAATCTCCGCCGAGCGGGACGAGGCAGACTCCGCCATCGCCGTCTTCCTGACAGACGAGCCCCTCAGGGCACGGGTCGTCGTCGGCGTTGGCGTCGCAGGAGTCGCCGGCCTTTTGCGGCGCGCAGGCCGAGGTGACGACGACGAAGACGGCAGAGACGAGAGCGAGGCGCGAAGTCATGGTGTCCTCCAACACCCGGCAGGCTGCCGCACGGTCGGCGGGTTCGCTTGCACCGAGACACCACGACGGTCGACTGGCAGAGGCGACCGTCGCAGGCGCCTGTCAGGCCGTCTGACCGCCGCACGAGGAGCCGGCCCCCGCTGTGCAACCGAAGCAGTGCGGCCCCGTGACGATGGCCCGGCCGGCGAGGACCGCCAGATCGTCGACGTCAAAGACGGTGCGGCCGCCGCTCTCGGGCAGCTCGAGCATCTGGTTGAAGTCGCAGTCGAACAAGCGGCCGTCGAAGCCCACCGACAGGGTGTTTCGGCACATGACGCCTTCGACCGCGGCGGGGTTGAAGGCCGCCACCAGCTTGTCGAGGTAGCGCTCGGTGTTGCCGCTGCGATCGAGCCACTCGAGGAAGCGGGCAATGGGCATGTTGGTCAGGGCGATCAAGCGCGTAAAGGCGACCCCTTCTTTCAACGACAGGTCCTTCTTGAAGTCGCGTTCCCAACTGACCTGCGACGGCGGCAAGAATGCGCCGGTCGGGTTGGCGACCAGCGTGAACACCAGCTCGGGCCGCACGCCGTAGCCGACGTCGTTCAGCATCTTCATCGCCGTCATCGAACGGGCAAAGACGCCGTCGCCGCGCTGGGAGTCGGTGCGCCCTGCCTCGGGAAAAGGCAGAGACGAGACGACTTCGACGCCGTGGTCGGCGAAAAACTGCGGCAAATGGCGATATCGTGGAACGGTCAAGATTGTCAGGTTGCAACGATCCAACACGCGCTTGCCGGCGGCGGTCGCGACGCGAACGATTTCTTCGAAGCGCGGGTGCAGCTCGGGCGCGCCGCCGGTGATGTCCACCGTCGGCACCGGGCTCGTCTTGACCAGCTCGAGGATGCGGTCGACGACCGCGTCGCTCATCATCTCGGTGCGGTCGGGGCCGGCGTCGACGTGGCAGTGGCGGCAGGCCTGGTTGCACTGCTTGCCGACGTTCAGCTGCAGCACCTCGACCGGCCTCGTCCGCAGAACCTCGCCGACGCTGTCGGCAAAGCTGCGCGCCAACGGCAGCCCGAGCAGCCGCTCGTTTTGCGCCGCCGCCGACGCCAGCGGGTGGCGGTCGGCCACCAGGCTCTTCGCGGCCAGCTTGCCGTTGGAACCGCCGATCGAGACCAGGTCGCTCACATCGATTGCTTGGTGACGTGGTCGCGCATCTGCACCGCGTGCACGAGGGCCGAGCCGCCCTTGATGGCGGCGGCGACGTGCACGGCCTCGGTCATCTGGTCGAGCGTCGAGCCCTTCTCCAGGCAGGTCGTCGAATAGGCGTCGATGCAGTAGCTACAAGGAAGCGCATGGGCGACCGCCAATGCAATCAGGCTTTTCTCGCGTTCGCTCAGGGCGCCGTCGGCGAAGACGGCGCCGTAATAATCGAAGAATTTCTTGGCGAGATCGGGAAC